>NZ_JBRAHS010000003.1:19065-188287 GCF_052743555.1 Desulfosoma sp. | reverse complement strand
CAACGTTTTCCAGGCCGCTCACCTGTGGAGCCAAGAACCACCGATACGGCTGGCGCACCATCGCCCATACGGCAAATTGAAAGGAATTCATGGGCCGCACCTCCTTTGTCCCGATCCCTTTGGCTGAAGGCGCGTGACGCCTCTGCCTCACTTGACCTCTGAACAAGAGGTCGGCACATGGGTCACGAATCTTAAACCTTTAGCGAAGGACGTTGTCGCCCTCGCGCTTTTTCCCGTCTCCTAAAAAAGCGCGGTGTTCAGGTGCGAGCAGCCTTGCGCCACCCCTGGCGTTTTAGGAGAAGCACTTCTTGCTGGCGCCGTTGCGTGATCCGGCGAATATATTCCTTGAGATCGGTGTGCTTGAGTGGTTGCAATTCCTCATGCAGGCGCGTGCTGGATTCCAGGTCCTTGGGCGTCAGACCGTACCAGCTGCAGTAGTCTTGGTCAAAGATCTCTTCGGGGGAATAGTCGCTGCGACCAAAACGCCGGCCCAAGTAAAATCGGGCCGCTTCCATATCGTATTCCAGAATCCAACCGCCGTCCTTAACCATGGTCTTCACATCCCATGGGACGGAGGCAGCGCATTGGGGACAATACAGATGCACCAGGACCTCTTCGGGCAGGATACTGTCCCGATGAAAGATGTAGGCCTCCTCCAGCCCGCATTCGCACGGCCGCTTTTGATGCAAACACATGTTTCAGCCCCCCCTTTTTAGGGCCCGCCATGTTCGTCCAAGAGCCGACGAACAAACGGGCGATCCGCCGGGGCCATGGCATAGCGAGGCACATCGCCGATGGGCACCCAGCGCACATCCCCATGCACCGAGGGACAGATGTGGCCGGAAATCCAGCGAACCTTGTAGGCCATAAGCCGAATTTCGGCGCGATCGTCGCAGTGCCGACTTTCGCCGAAAAATGACAACACTTCCACGTGAATGCCCAGTTCTTCCAGAATTTCCCGGCACAGGCATTCTTCCAAAGTCTCCCCAGGCTCCACCGTACCTCCTGGGAATTCCCAAAGGAAAGCCAAGACATCGGATGCCGGCCTTTGGGCCAGAAGGACGCACCCGTCACGCTCAAGAATCGCTGCCGTCACCGTCTTGCGAATCACACCCAATCAGGTTCCCTTCCCCGTCTGTCGAGCACAGTCGCAGTGGTCGGCAAGGGGGCACCGTCGGCACGACGGCTTGCGCGCCGTGCAGATCGTGCGCCCATGCAGGATCAGGGCATTGCTGAACCAGGTCCATTTCTCCCTAGGCACCAGTCCCATGAGCCGTCTTTCCGCAGCTTCAGGCGTCTTTTCACCGACAAGGCCGAACCTTTGGGACACCCTGAGCACGTGCGTATCGACGGCAATGCCCTCCTGAATGCCGTAGGCGTTTCCCAACACCATGGCCGCCGTCTTGCGTCCGACCCCAGCAAGCGACATCAAGGCCTCCATGGTCCGTGGCACTTCGCCGCCGTGCTTTTGCACCAGCTCTTGAGCACACGCTCGAATGGCCTTGGCCTTGTTGCGGTAGTATCCCGTGGGGCGAACCATCTGTTCCAGGCTTTCCAGAGGTTCCACCGCGAGAGCTTGCGGCGTCGGGCAGCGCTCAAAAAGAGTCCGGGTCACCTGATTGACCCGCTCGTCGGTGCATTGGGCCGAAAGAATTACCGCGATGAGCAGCTCATAGGGGTTGCGAAAGTTTAAGGCCAAAGACGCATGGGGGTACTGGTGTTCCAGTGAACGCAATAAGTCCTGGATCCGAGTCCCGCTCTCCATAATGCCGTGGCTCCTTGGGACCTTCCCTGCAACGCAGGGTATGGCCTACGTGGATTTCTTCCTTCGGCGCTCCTGATAGGCCTTCAAGTTCTCAGGAATTCCTCGCACTTTGGCCGCAGCACTACGCGATCGTGACACCGCCTTGGCAGCCAGGGAATCCTTAAGGCGAAATCCCCACTTTTTCTTGTATTCGCGAGGCGTCATGCCGTGGCTTTTCAGATGGTTGGCCGTGATTTGTCGCAACTGAGCCCCGCATTCCAGGCATACCACGCTGTTTTCGCCAATGGATTCGTACGGTCCCTTGCCGAGCACCGCCGATTTGGCAGGATGGAGCTTTTTGGGCACTTCACGCACCGGTTCCACCCCGGGACCAACCTCCTCCACCGCATCAAGCTCTTGAAGCACTTTGTAAATCCTTCTCAAAGACTCCTCGATTTCCTCTGTGGACATCACGCCAGCCGAAGCTTGAGCTTCCACGATCTGCACACACATTTCCAAAAGTCTTTTACTCATGCCCCCACCTCCAGTTTTAACTAAGTTAATAGTTTCGCTGCACGTTTCATATACATAAATTGCATGAACGCAACAAGAGTTTTCTTGGCTACTTTTCCGTACATGCTATATTTGTGGCATTCTCAAAAGGTCGCCAAGGATGGCCGTGAACACGTCCTCTGCGCACACGGTTGCTCAAGCTGACTTTCGTGGCCATCGATCATGCGGAAAAAAATGTTTTCGCGAAAACACAGGGCTGGTTTCCGCACCGCCTGCGGAGACGGTTTCTGTGTGTCGGCACCGCTTTGTTCTTGATACTTTCCTTATTTCTCATTGTGCTTTTTCGATGGATGCCTCCACCCACAACCATGTTTATGGTCTTTGAAAAGATCAGGGCAGTACGCGAGAAAGAGGCAGGCGCAATCATCCACGGCGCGTGGGTTCTTCGCCAAGGCGTATGCGCTCACGTGGTTCTAGCGGTCTTGGCGGCGAAAGATCAACGATTGCATAAGCACAGGGGCTTTAATCTCGAATCCATCAAGAAGGCGTGAAAGGACCATCAAAAAGGCAGGCCTTTGCGTGGCGCCAGCACCATTTCGCAGCAGACGGCAAAGAACCTTTTTCTCTGGCCGGGAAGAGGTTGCGTGCGAAAATTTCTACAGGCCGCTTGAATCATTGCCATCGAAACGCTGTGGTCGAAGGAAAGGATTTTGGAAGTCGATGTGAACGCAGCCCAGATGGATCCTCGCCTCTTTGGCCTCAGGGCTGGGGCCCGCGTCTTTTTTCACGCCAGAAAACAGGTCGCTTGGCTGGCAGCCGTGCTTCCAAAACCGAAAAATTTTTCCGCTGCAAAGCCTTCAGCCTACGTTGCGCATCGAGCGGCCCGGATTCTTTGGCAGATGGATGTGCTTGAAGAAGCCTTTGGGGTGAAAAGCTTGTGGTATTCTGAAAGCCCCAAAGCTTTCACGCTCAAAGGCTGAATCCTTATGCATGTCCCAGCAAACGCATGCGCTCGTGAGCAGCCTCTTCACGTTCCCTTTCCAGTCGATTCCGTACTTGCCGCAGCTCATCAAGCCGCTGCGTCAGCGCCGCTTCGGCCTCTGGTTGCGCTGGTGCACCTTCACGCAGCGCCTTCAGACGGATCTTCACCGCTTCCGCTTCCTTTTTGACCTCGAGAATTTTTTGCATCACTTCCTGTTCCCGATAAGTCAAAACCGAGGATCGTTCTCGACACGTATAAGGCTTGCCCGAGCTGTCCACGGGCGTCGGGCACCCATGCTCGTCCACTGTATGAAGAAAATTTTTGGCTTCTGCATTCATGACGCTCTCCTCAATGCACCGCGTCCTTGCGGCGTCGAAATGGTCCGATTTCGACCCTGCACCCTGCCCCCAGGTGGGCTCTTCGGGCACGCTGTCCTGATCTTCATATTAAACATGCATGGTGCGAGCGTCATCGGCACCGCGGCGTCTTCTTCAAGAAAGACCCGCAAGGGGGCTTTCTTATGAGCCGGCAAAAGCGCCTGGAAGCCTGTTCAACAAGGGAACCTGGGAAGGGACGTAAAAAACCCTTTTCGCGCCGTGCGACGCTCCCACACCGTAAAGCACGCCCTTTGGGTGCCCCCTGGCGCGACCTTCTGAGAACCCCTCGCTTTGGAACAGACCTTGCGGTTACGCGTGCCGGCTTTTGCAAACGAACGTCACAAAGCCGAAGGTGAAGACGATGGTTCCTTGAGTAAGAGACGGTAAGCGTCGCCCACGCGCTCGGCATGCTTTTGGAAAAGAACTTTGTCTTTTTCGTGCCACGCCTTGAGAAATTCCGCATCGACCCACCCTTGCCTCTCGGCCTCTTCACGCAGGGCCAAAGCCACCAGGTGCCCCTGCACGTGATGGCTGCAGGCGCGAGAACAACTCCGGCACTGAAGGCATAGCCATGGCGCCGGCGACATTATTGCCTCTCGACCGTAGCCCAAAAGGGCCGACCGCACCAACACCAGGGGATCCAGCACGGATCGGTCCACGCACACCGGACAGGCGTTGCTGCATTCCCCACAGGCAAAGCATGAAGCCACATGCGTGTCATGGCCGTGAAACCGGGCAAACCTTTTCCAAGAAAGAGGAGTAGAAGCGGAATGAGCCGTCTCTTTGCCGCCGTCCCTGGCTTGCTCGAGCAGATCGCGTACCACACCGGCACGCTCTCGATGGAGACGCTCCTGAAGACGGCGCCTTTGATCGGACAACGCCTCGTCAACCACCCCTTCGCGCACCGCTTCCCAGCGCAAGAATGCAATGAGGGCCGAAGGCTTGACCGTCATGGGACACACGTGGGAACACTTGCGGCATTCCAAGCACAGCCAAAGATCCAGCAACCGCAACAGGTCCTCCATCAAACCCAAGTTGGCCATCCATACGAGCCGCCTCGGGTCCAGCCCTTGGGTTGCTCGATTCACAGGGCATTCCACCGCGCATGAGCCACACGTAAAGCACAGATTGATCTCGGCTCGAACCGCCTCATTGATCCAACGACGATGCCACGCTTTCGGTTGAATGGCAGCTTTCATGACGTCCCCTTTGTCACTGGTCAGCTTTCAAATTTCCCACACCCTCATAGTCAAAAATTTACAACGCACTCAACACGAGATGACAAAATGTGCTTTTTCACAAATAAAGCACCCTTGGTCTTTGGCTGGAACGGCCGCAGCCTCTTGACAGAGGAAGACAAGAGTCTGTTATTAGCTTCGTACCCTTATGGCACCCGGGAGAACTTTACAGATGAACGCTTTTAAGATTCACGCTCCCTGGGCTCCCCAAGGAGACCAGCCTCAGGCCATTGAGAAGCTCACCGCCAATCTTTTTGCCGGTGTACGGGAGCAAACCCTTTTGGGGGTCACCGGGTCTGGAAAGACCTTCACCATGGCCCATGTGATCGCGAACGCTCAAAAACCCACATTGGTGATCGCCCCCAACAAGACACTGGCAGCCCAGCTCTACGGGGAATTCAAGGCCTTTTTTCCGGAAAACGCTGTCGAGTATTTCGTGTCCTATTATGACTATTACCAGCCGGAAGCCTATGTGCCGCAAACGGACACCTACATTGCCAAGGAGGCCTCCATCAATGAAACCATCGATAAAATGCGCCACGCGGCCACCCGGGCTTTGTTGGAGCGCCGCGACGTGCTCATTGTGGCCAGCGTCTCATGCATCTACGGCCTAGGGGCTCCCGAAACCTACCGGGACATGCTCTTGTGGGTTAAAGCCGGCATGGCCGTGGACCGGGACGTGGTGTTGCGCAAGCTGGTGGAAATTCAGTACACTCGCAGCGACGTGGACTTTCACCGGGGCACCTTTCGAGTCCGTGGGGACGTGGTGGAAATCTTTCCCGCCCATGAAGAAGACCGGGCGGTTCGCCTGGAATTCTTTGGAGATGAAATCGACGCCATTCGAGAATTTGACCCCCTGACCGGCCGCACATTGAGGGCTCTCACGGACGTGGCCATTTATCCCGGAAGCCATTACGTGATGGACAAATCCACGCTGCAAAGAGCCGTTGAAAGCATCAAGGAAGAATTGACCGCAAGGCTGCAGGAACTGCGGGAGGCAGGCCTTTTGTTGGAGGCGCAGCGCCTCGAGGAACGCACGCGTCTGGATCTGGAGATGCTTCAGGAGCTGGGATATTGTCCTGGCATTGAAAATTACTCGCGCCACCTCACGGGCCGTCGTCCCGACGAACCACCTCCGACGCTTTTGGAATACTTTCCCGACGATTTCTTGCTCTTTATCGATGAAAGCCACATCACGATTCCACAGCTCCGTGGCATGTTTCGAGGGGACCGATCTCGAAAGGAGACTCTGGTGCGTTACGGGTTTCGGCTGCCCTCGGCGCTGGACAATAGACCCCTATGTTTTGAAGAATTTGAAGCCAAGGTGCATCAGGTCATCTATGTGTCCGCCACACCGGGCCCATATGAACTGGAGCGGACTCGAGGCTACGTGGTGGAACAGATCATTCGGCCGACAGGGTTGGTGGATCCCAAGGTGGAAGTGCGGCCCGCCGAGCATCAGGTGGATGACCTGATCGGCGAGATTCGCAAAAGGGTCGCTGCCGGGCAAAGGGTCCTGGTGACCACCTTGACCAAGCGCATGGCGGAGGACTTAACGGAATATCTTACAGAACTGAAAGTTCGCGTGCGCTACATGCACTCGGACGTGGACACGCTGGAACGCATTGAGTTGGTGCGGGATCTGCGCCTGGGCGAATACGACGTCCTCGTTGGCATCAATCTGTTGCGGGAAGGATTGGATATTCCCGAGGTTTCCCTGGTGGCCGTGCTGGATGCCGACAATGAAGGCTTTTTGCGCTCGGAGCGCTCCCTCATCCAAACGGCGGGGCGGGCGGCCCGCCACGTGGACGGCACAGTGATCCTCTACGCGGACAAACTAACGGACTCCATTCGCCGGGCCGTGGCCGAGACCGAGCGGCGGCGAGGTCTGCAGCAAGCCTATAATGCGGCGCACGGCATCACACCGCAAAGCGTGGAAAAATCCATCGGCGACATTCTGGCTCCTTACCGATGCCAGGAAGAAAGCTTTGTTCCTGAGGAAGTGGTTCAGGAAGTGCGCGCCCTCTACACGGCGACTCCCAAGGCGAATCTGGACCAAACCATCGATGAGCTGGAAAAGAAGATGAAAGAAGCGGCAGCTCGCTTGGAATTTGAAAAGGCGGCGGCGTTTCGGGACGAAATCAAGCGACTGCGCCAGGAGCAGCTGCTCATGCAGTAAGAGATTGCCCAGGAATGCCACTACTCTCCCACTGAGGTCTTCTAGCTCATTACAATGAAGGCTGGGAACCGGCAAAACACGTTCTTCCCTAGACTCTTAAGCGCATGTCCGAGAAATCGTTTTCGCCCCACGTAGGAGCGGCGCTAGCCGCGATTCCTTATCACGCCTTGCGGCGCTCTTTCAGCCTCAAGCCCAGAGGAAGGGACCAAACCATTGTCGGACAAGTTTTCTCAAGAACCTCGTCCGAGAAGGCTTTCCCTTGGGTTCGCGCAAGTGCCTATGTGCAAAGGCATGGCTGGCTCCTGCCAGCCCGAGATCGGCGCACGGCCGAAGGTCGTTTTTCAGAAAACGTGGACCGCGGAAATTCCCGATCACAGCTAAAGACCCTCGGATCGCGCTCTGAAAGATGCTCCCAGCATCTTGTCCGGGGATGTCTTTTACCCGGAAATGCCAGCGTCTCTTCCGATTTTTGTGCGGCCCAAGGGCCTAACCCCCTCGCAGACTACGGTTCGAGCCCGTTCTCGGCCCATCGGCCGCAAAAGCTTGTTTTAGGCCCGCGCTTTCATCGGTGAAGTGGTTTGTGGCAAGGGCGTTTCCGGAACCCGATAGCCGAAGTGCTTTTCGAACCGATCGCAAAAATCCTTCCAGTCGAAATGGTGTTCCTGCGTGCCGTGGTGTTCGACGGCAAAGGATGCGGCCACGCTCCCCAGATGGCAGCAGACCGTCGGGTCATGCTGCAGGGCCAGCCCCTTGAGAAATCCCGCGCGATACGCATCGCCGGCTCCCGTAGGATCCACGACCACAGCGGGCGTGACGGCCGGAATAAGAATCTTGTCTCCATGCCTGTGAAGCAGGCTGCCTTCAGGCCCGTGCGTGGTGATGACCATGTCCACCCGGGACGCCAAATCCCTGAGTTGCCAGCGGGTAAGCTCGAGAAAGTGGCTCAGTTCATAATCATTGGAAATGAAGCACAGGGCCCTGTCCACGGCTTCAGCAATTTCTTTACCGCTCCAAATGTTGAGGCTCTGGCCGGGATCGAACACAAACGGCACGCCGCAGCTTCTGCAGCGCTTGGCCATTTCCAGCATATCCGTTTTGTTTCCCGGGCCGATGTGGACCAGGGCTGGACGCCCGCCGTCGTTCAGGGGGGGCAGATCCGCGGGAAAAGCCATGGCACCGGGATTGAAAGCCGTGATCTGGTTGTCGTTCTGGTCCGTGGTAATGTAGGCTCCGGCCGTGAGCACTCCGGGAATGCGTTTGACCCACCGCGTGCTTAATCCGCAGTGGCGCAGCCACTGCTCGTAACGTTCAAAGTCATCCCCCGCCGTCGCGACGACCCAGGGGCTTTCCCCGAGCAGGCTTAGGGTATAGGCAATATTGCCCGCCGTCCCCCCAAACTTTTCCACAAGCCCGTTGATGTTGAAACACACGTTGAGCACATGGATTTTATTGGGCAGAATGTGGTCCGCAAAATGTCCGGGAAACGTCATGATGCGATCGTAGGCCAGCGATCCGCTGATGTAAATCTCCATGGCCGTTCCTTCTTTGGGATTCGTCAAAATTTGACTTGTGCCGCCGATCCTGTCTCAGCGCTCTTGAGAAGCCGGACCCCTGGCAGTGAAGGGTCCTTTTTTCTTGCCGCGCCCGCTCGGTTTTTTGGCCCGCGTCCCCTTGTTCTTTGCCGAAGCGGTTTCTTTCTTGGTCGGCTCCGGCCGTCGCCCTCGCAAGGACCAGCGCGCGGCGCCCTTTTCGGCTCGATCCCGCACAAACCAATCCTCCTCGGGCCAGACGACGGGAATCTTTTGTCCGAGAAGTTTTTCCACGTTCTCCAACGCATACACATCGTCTTCGCCGCACAGAGTGATGGCCTTGCCTTCCTTGCCGGCGCGGGCCGTTCGGCCGATGCGATGGACGTATTCTTCGGGATCTTGCGGCACGTCGTAATTGATGACGTGGGTCACGCCCTCCACGTGAAGCCCTCGAGACGCCACATCGGTCGCCACCAACAGGACGATCTGCCCTCTCTTGAACCGCTCCAACAATTGCACACGCCGGCTCTGCGGCAGGTCCCCAGTAATGGCTCGAGCAACATAGCCATTGGCTGTAAGTCTTTCGGCGAGCCGCAATGTCTGCACCTTGGTGTTGCAAAAAAGAAGGACGCGCTCCGGTTGTTCTCTTTGCAAGAGTCCGAGAAGCAAAGGAAATTTTTCGGCCCGAGCCACGTGGAACAGCTCCTGTCTGACTGTCTTCACCACGAGTCTTTCCGGTTCTATGGCCGTTTCTACTGGAGCGTTCATGTAGGGATAGGTGATCTCCAGAACACGTGGAGAAAGTGTTGCAGAAAAAAGCATACTTTGCCGAGAATGATAAGGAGGAAGGCGTTTGAGGATGTACTGCAGGTCCTTGACGAAGCCCATGTCCAGCATGCGGTCCGCTTCGTCGATGACCAGCAAGGACACGCGGTCCGTCTTGATCCGGCCTTGCTTCATAAGGTCGATGAAGCGACCGGGAGTGGCAATGACAATATGGGCTCCCTGCCGAAGAGCCTGAATCTGTTTTTCGTAGCCGACACCACCGTAAATGGCCGCGAACCGAAAAGGACAATAGCGTCCAAGCATCTGCCCGTCGGCTTGAATCTGCAGGGCCAGTTCCCGAGTCGGGGCCAGAACCAGAGCGTGGCAGTGGGAAGACAAGGGCTGCCTTTTGAGCAGGCGTTCAAAGATGGTGATGAGAAACACGGCAGTCTTGCCCGATCCCGTCTGGGCTTGCGCCGCAATGTCTTTGCCTTGGAGTGTCACCGGCAGGGATTTTTCCTGAATGGGTGTGCATCGCACAAAGCCAGCCTCATGCAGCCCTTGAAGCACAGACGGAGAAAGCCCCAGCTCGGCAAAGGCCATGCCGGCCGCCAGATCCTCGCGCGCCTTTCTCGGCTCGAGTGCCGCTGGTTCAAGGCTCGCACCATCGTGAGGAGCCATTTCCAAATTACGGCGCCGCCACCAAAGGATTCGTCGAAACAGGTTCTTAAAAGCCTCAATCACGTTAAGGAATTCCTCCACAATTTAAAGGCCAGGCCCACCACATTCTTGTTGGCCCTTGAGCTAAAATTTGGCACACTGATTGCGCCCTGGCGGCTCGAGTCTATACCAAAAGTCTGAGCCACGGCAAACGACAGAACATCGTTTTGAAAGCGTTTGGGGATTTTTTCGCGTTCATGGAAAAAAATCCTGGAAAAGCCGACGAAGGGAGGCCGTTCCCATGGCACGAAAAGAGGTGAAGTTTTTAAAATGGCTGACAGTCTTGGCGGCGGCCGCAACCTTTTGGCTTTGGGGAACCGGAAGCGCTTTGGCTGCCAAAATCCGCATCACCCTTATCGACGGCAACAGGGTCGAAGTGCCCTATTGCTGGGAAGCCAAGGACACCATCTTCTTTGAAATGCCTGGAGGCGTCGCGGGTGTTCCCAAGGGACTAGTTCGAAGCATTCAGGAAATCGTGGCGGGATCGGAAATCGCCTACGACACCGTCGGGTCCCGAATGCGCACGGTGGGGGCCTCGGACCCCGAGCAGCAAAGAGAATGGGCCGCTCTCTTGAAAGGAGCCCCGTCCGAACCGCCCGCCGAAACCCTTTCCCCCGAAGAACTGACTCAGCTTCTCACCACGACGATGCCTTCACAGGAGCCTCAGCAGGCCGTGCGGATGTATCGCTCGAGCTTTTATCCCAAAGGGGACGTGATGCAATGGATGCGGGTGCAAAAAAACGAAGCCGTGCTTCTGGTTAAATACCTCGTGAACGTTTCGGATGATGTGCAGGACAAACACTTTGAGCTCATTCTCTATGACGGACACGACCGCATTGTCCAAAGGCAACCCTGCTCGGTTCAGCCCGTGCAGGTTCCCCCAAAGCTAGCGGAAAAGCTTGGCCTTCGCGGTCGTTTGTACGCCGTGGTTTCCAAAATCAAACCGGATCCCGACATCCGCCGCTACGAACTGGCCACGTTGCGTTAGGAAGGCATCGTCAAGGCACGACAAGTCATCATGGATCTTGGCCGCCTCCTTCCATCCACCGAAGGATCTTCTCCTTGAAAGCCTTCGGCAGCGGCACTGCCACGCCTTCCCGCACGCAGACGAAGTGCATCACGGCCTCGGTGGTGGTTTCCAAGCCGTGTTCCCGGTTGAGCCTCTGAATGCGATGCACCAAGGAAAGACTGCGGTGCCCCAGACGACACACGGCCGTCTGCACTTCGATCAAGTCATCATAATGCAACGATGCGCCATAACGGCACTCCAGAGCCGCCACGGTCAAATGTAGGCCTTGGGCCATAAGGCGGGCATAGGGATAGTCCAAGGCTCGAAGAAAAGCTTCCCGACCCAATTCAAAAAGATGAAAATAGCTGCCATGGTACACGCCCTGGCCAAGGTCCACGGCAAAGAGGGGAACGCGCAGGCCATGGGCATACCAAGGCCCTCGGCGCGACAGGGTGGCGGCCTTTTGGCGCTCCGTGTCGCGCCCTATCGAAACACCCCGATCTTCTTCCTTGAAAAGCTTATTCATTCCCTTGATGTTCCTCCAAAGCCATGTTAGCCATAATAGGCGCGCAATGCCATCGCCACATTCCATAGAGACGGCTTTTCAGAGGCGGATCCCTCATTGAAACCCACATCCAGACCCTTTGTGCGAGGAAGAAAAGCTTCAGGCAAAAGGCCCCGTGACGTCGTCGCACTCCAAGGGCCGGAATTCCGTTTGCGCTTGGCGCCGGCGGTGCGCAAGGTTCTCGGGCAGATCGGTGTGCCGAAGCCGCAGCCTTTTGTGCCGGATCCCTTTCAGCAGGAAGCCATCGAAAAGGTGCGCACCACCGATGTGCTGGTCACGGCGCCTACCGGGTCCGGCAAGACCTATATCGCCATCGAAGCCATTCGCGAAGTGTTTTTGAGAGGTGGTCGAAGCTGGTACGCTTCTCCTCTCAAGGCTCTGTCCAACGCCAAGCTGGAAGAATTTTCCACGGCCTTTGGCCCGGACAACGTGGGGATTCTCACAGGGGATCGCAAGGAAAACCCCGACGCGCCGATTCTCGTCGGCACCACGGAAATCCTTCGAAATCAGCTCTACGACGCCATGCATCGCGGTCAGGACCTGCCCGTCGATCTGGTGGTCATGGATGAAGCCCATTACCTGGGAGACTCGGATCGCGGTGTGGTCTGGGAGGAGGTGCTCATTTACCTGCCCAGTCGCGTGCGCCTGCTGCTGCTTTCCGCCACCATTCGCAATGCCCAGGAGCTATGCCGATGGCTGGGGTGGCTGCGCAAGGCCCCTTGCCTATGGGTGAACGCCGTGGAACGTCCGGTGCCGCTCTATCCTTTGTTTCTCTTTCCTACTGGAGAACTCACGCCGCTTGGAGGCCGCCGCGGCCTGTACGGCCCCATCAAAAACCTGGATCCCCGGCAGTTTGCCCGCACGGACTTTCCAGATGTCGCTCATATTCTGGAAGCGCTTCGCAAGGCAAACCTCTTACCGGCGATTTTCTTCCTCAAGTCCCGAGCCGACTGTGAACGGGCCATCACGCTGGCCCCGCAGGCGCCTTCAACGCCGGGGTTTGATGCCAAAGCCTTTGCCGCACGACTGGAACAGCTCTTGACCAAGTGGCCTTTTCTGCGGGACCATAAGCATCTGTCCATCCTGAAACGGTCACGGGTCGGCGCTCACCATGCCGGGCAATTGCCCCACTGGAAACTCCTGTTGGAAAACCTTATGCAGGAAGGCTGGCTGGAAGCCATCTTTTCCACATCCACCGTAGCCGCCGGGGTGAATTTTCCCGCACGCACCGTGGTCATTCCTCAAAGCGATCGGTTCAACGGACGTGAATTCGTGGACCTGACGGCAACAGATCTTTTGCAAATGACGGGACGAGCAGGACGACGCGGCAGGGACATGATCGGTTTTGTGCTCGTCACGCCCGGTCGATACCAAAACGTGCAGCTGATTCACGATCTCTTGAGATCGCCGCCGGATCCCATAGAGAGCCAGATCCGCGTAAATTTTTCCATGGTTTTGAATTTGCTCTTGTCCCACGAACCCGAAGAAATTCGAGACCTTTTTGCCCGCAGCCTGGCCACCTATCAGCACCTGGGCCAAGAGGCCTCCGTGGCGGCCCTAGTGGAAAACTTCCAAAGGGATCTGGCCCAATGGGAACCCCTCATGGCCTGCAGCTCCATGGACGCCTTGGCCGAGGTTCGGCCTTTGTTCATGCGCCTA
Source organism: Desulfosoma sp. (assembly GCF_052743555.1). Lineage (NCBI taxonomy): Bacteria > Pseudomonadati > Thermodesulfobacteriota > Syntrophobacteria > Syntrophobacterales > Syntrophobacteraceae > Desulfosoma > Desulfosoma sp. The sequence goes on along the minus strand of NZ_JBRAHS010000003.1, from coordinate 175,007 downwards.
GAAGAAGAACAAAGAAAGGCGCATCGAGCTGCACGAAACCAGGCTCTCGCCTGGGTGACGCAGGGCCTTTTGGTGCCCGGTCGACTGTTCCTGAACCGTCGAGGCACCCCCTATGTGGTGCTGGAACGGGTTGACAAAGGGGACGATCGAGTCCAGGCGGCGCGGCTGCGGCTTCCCATTGCCTGGCAAGATCAGAGGTTGGAAGCGCACTTGGTGCGCCTCTGCCAAATTCGGGAATTGGGCAAGAAGGTGGAACATGTGCCACCCATGTCTGATCGGCATTCGTGGGAAAAGCTGGCACGCCGCATGGACGAAGAGCCCTTTCCAACCCTCTTTGGCCCCCAACATTACAGGGATGAACCGCCTCCCCTCACCTCCATCACTCACGACATGGCCCGTCGAGCGCTCGCCAAAGACGCCCTGCCATGCGCTCGGTGCGAACTCTACGGGCCGTGTCACAAGGGCACCAAGCACCCTTTTTCAAGGCTGCTGCACACATACTTCACCCATCGTTCCCACATCTTGACCGTGCAGGAAACACTCTGGCGATCCTTTACACAGCACCTGAGAATTCTGCAACACGAGGGCTACGTGACTCCTCAAGGCCACCTTACCGACGACGGCCTGTGGGCGTCCAAGCTGCGCCTGGACCAACCGCTTTTGGTCTCCGAAGCGATCCGCAAGAGGGTGCTTCCGGAGTCGGATCAGGCCTTGCTGGCCGCGCTCATGGCGCCTTTTGTGGTGGATCGCGATCGTCCTGGGGAGTCTCAGTTGTCGTCGCTCATCCGGAAATATCCCGATTTGGCGCGCCCGTATTTTGCGGTTCTGCAGACATTGCACGGACTGAGGGAGAGGCTGCATGCGGAGGGCTTTGAGACGCCGCCTATGCCTTTCTGGACCGTGGTCACCGTCTATCATTGGGCCAAAGGGGAAAGCTGGAATGTGGTCAAGAACCTCACCCACATCGATGAGGGAGACTTGACCATGGTGATCTTGAGAACCGCGGACCACTTGCGTCAGGTGGAATCGCTGACGGAAACCCATCCACGTCTTGCCGCTTCTGCACGCGACGCCATCGAAAGCATTTTGCGGGAACCGGTCTTGGTGCAATGAACGGCGCGAGCCGAGAGGGTAAAAGGGTTCACGAGGCTTCTTTATGGCTCGAGTCGCCATTCTCTCGGACATTCACGGCAACCTGGAAGCTTTGAAAAGCGTGGTGCGTGCCGCGCAGGCTGAAGGGGTGGAAGGTTTCTGGGACCTTGGAGACGTGGTGGGCTACAATGCGGATCCCACAGCCTGTCTGGAAATGCTTAAGGAATGCGGCGCACGCGGCGTGCAAGGCAATCACGATCTGGCCGCCCTGGACCCTCAGATCGCCGAGTCCTTTAACGTCCTTGCCCATGAAGCGATTCATTACACCATTCAACAACTCGACACCGGCCATCTGGCCCAACTGCATGCTCTGCCGCTGTGCCGCACCCTAGAAGGGGCGCTCCTGTGCCACGGAACCCCGGAAACCCCCCACTCCTACATCCTGAACCTGTATCAGGCTCGGCGCATCTTTAACCTCATGCGGAAAAGATACCCAGACATTTCCGTGTGCTTTTTTGGCCATACGCACCAGCACAAAATCTGGATCCAAGATCCACGAGGCAAAGTCATGGCCGTGGATGTCCCCGGCAAATCCGTAAGGCTAAGCGCCGAGAACCTTTACCTCATCAACCCGGGTAGTGTGGGCCAACCTCGAGAGCGCGACAATCGAGCCCGGTTCCTGATCTTTGACACCGACCTTAAAACCGTCGATTTCCGCGCTGTGCCGTACGATGTGCAGCGGGCTCAGGAAAAGATTCTTCAAGCAGGGCTTCCCGAGTACTTGGCCCTGCGTCTGCAAGACGGTGTGTGAACAGAAGAAGGATCCGGCACGAAGGAACCGAGGAAGCGAGGGGAAAGACGATGTTTGGAAGGAAGCAGGTTTTGCTGAAAGATGGCACGCCGGTCAACGTGCGGTTGATGACTCGAGAGGACGGCAACGCCCTTTACCGGTTCTTTCACGATCTGACTGACGAAATGCTTCTTTACATTCGGCACAATGTCCGGGACCCTCACGTACTGCAACAGTGGGTCCGCGAACTGGATTACCGCCGGGTTTTGCCCTTGCTGGCATGGGTCGAAAACGAGATCGTCGCCGACGTGACCCTGCACCTTATCCCCCACGGCTGGAAACGGCACATCGGCGAAGTGCGCACTGTTGTTTCACCCAAGTACCAGAACAAAGGGCTCGCCACTTTAATGCTAAATGAACTCGTTGCCTTGGCCTCGGAAATCGGCCTGGAAAAGCTCTGGGCCGAAATCCCCCTGGATTCTCCGGGAGCCATCCGCGCTTTTCGTAACGCGGGATTCGGGTGCAAGGCGGTCATCGAAGGACTGGTCAAAGACATTCATCAGCGCAATGTGGATATTCTCATCATGATCTGCGACGTGACCGCCCATTACGACCCTCGATGGGGAACTCTCAAGCCCTTGGAAGCCCTATGAATCTGCCCGTCACGGCAAAATGTGCCCGCGTCCAAATTCTGGAAAAGCCTCCAACAAAACCCTTTGCAGAAGGCCGGCGTTGTGGTAGCGCTTTTTCCAGTCCTTTTCCAAGCACCGCAAAATGATGCGTTCCAGGTTCTCAGGAATGTCGGGAACCAGTTCTCGAAGGGGCTGGGGCGGCGATTCCAGTATGAGGTCCATGAGTTCCTTTTCGTTTTCGGAATAAAAGGGCAAAAATTCGGTGGCCAAGGCGTAGAGGATCACGCCGAGAGCCCAGACATCGCTGGCCAGACGGCTGCGCCCCATGATCTGTTCAGGAGCCATGTAAGGGCGGGATCCGATGACGGTGCTGCTGATGCTTCGACGCGTCACATCCTTGGCCGTGCCAAAATCCAAAAGCTTCAAGACCCCTTCCGGGGTGATCAAAATGTTTTCCGGTTTGATATCGCGATGCATGATGTGGTGGCGATGCGCATAAGCCACCACGTCCAATAGTTGCAGGTAGTATTTTTCCTTGCCCAAGGAATCCAGCCCCTCGTCAAGGAGTTCCTGCAAAGATTTTCCCGAAACAAATTCCTGAATCAAAACCACCTTGCCGCCGGATTTGAATACATCCAACAGTTTCACGGCGTTGGGATGCTCTTTGAGGCGTCCAAGGATGGCCGCTTCCACCAGGAACTTGCGATTGAGCTTTTCTTCATGCGGAATCTTGGCCACAGCCAAGTGTTGGCCATCTTTTTCACGCAGCAACCAGACTTCTCCAAAACTGCCGAAACCCAGCCTCCTGATCTTTTCCCAACGATCGAGAAAGCGAGCCGTATCCACCGAGCCCTTTTGCTGCAACTCTTCCGCGGTAAGCCCTCGTCCCCAGAGACGATCCCACGCGGCGCGCAAGCGGCTCACAAAACGGTGCCACACACCTTCGCGCCCCGGGTTCGTGGTGCGCATGGTTTCCCGAATACGATGCCCCCATTCCAGCAACACCTGCAGGCGAATGGGCAAGGCGCTCTCGTCCACGGGCAGAATCCAGTAATCATCGGCACCTGCACGAAGAATGTCCCGCACTCTCTGCCCGCGGCCCTGGGGCACCAGGGCCATGATGGGCACAGATCGGCCCACCACATTACGCAGTTTTTGCACCGCCACCTCCGGCCGACTGTCGCGTCCGCCCACGCGCACAATTACCAAGCGGACGTCAGGGCTGCTTCGCACGGCCTGCTCATCCACCGCGTCGAGACCCTGAACGAACAGTGCCGGGTCCGCTTGTCCGATCATGTCCTTGAGCAGCCCGAGCTCATCTTCTCGGCAGCCCGCAATCAGCACCGTGCCCGATCGCAACATGGTGGCTCATCCCTTTTCGGCTCGACGCAAAGCTTCACGGCCTGAGAGAACGCTCACGCCTGGGCAGGCGCTCACACGAAAGGAGCAGGCTTCGCAGCCTGCTCCTTGATCATCGATCGGCCATGAGCGGCTCCAGGACGCTCACCCTCCCTATTCCGCGGCGCATCTCGGCCGCTTGGTCACAAGAGCCAGAATGATGCCGGCGATGAGCAAAACCCCGGCAATGTAAAAAGCGTAATCGTAGGACTGGTATCTGTCGTAAATGCGGCCGGCCAATTTGGGCATGAAGGCGCCCAGCCCCCACCCGATGAACACCAAACCGTAATTGAACCCCAGGTTCTTGGGACCGTAAAAGTCCGCCGTAAAGGACGGAAACAGAGACAGTCCGCCGCCATAGCACCAGAACCCCACCGCGCAAGCCAGAAACAGTAGCGGAATGTTTTTGATCCCAAACAGGTACGGCAGCAGGAACATGATGACGGCCGCCGCAATGTAGTTCACAATCAGACCGTTCGTGCGCCCGATTTTGTCGGAAATAATGCCCGTCCCGATACGGCCCACGGAGTTGAAGATGGCGCCCCAGGACACCAAGAGATACACGGCTTTCATGATTCCCGCGATCATTTTGTTCACGTGACCGATGAGCAACAGACCCGCTTGCGTGTTGATGCAGAACATGATGACCAAAGCGTAGAACTGCCAGGTCTTGAGCATTTCTCCGGCGGTCCAATCCGCCCGCGTTTGCGTCGAGGCTTTGGCGGCCACGACGGCGGCGGAGGGCTGCGGCGGTACACAACCGGGTTCTGGCCACGCCAGGAATTGAGCCGCAATTAAGATGATCACCAAATAGGCCGCTCCCAAAACGTAAAAGGAAGCGCTCATGCTGTAGGAGGTGATTAACCAGTTAGCCAGAGGTGCCACATAAAAGGCGGCCAGCCCATATCCACTGACCACCAGACCTGCTATGAGACCCCGCCTGTGCGGGCCAAACCACTTGAGCGCCGCCGGGGTCGGGGCCGCATACCCCACACCCATGCCGATGCCACCGCCAATACCGAATCCCAAAAGGATTCCCGTGTAGCTCTTCATCAAGCCCGCCACAAGAAGCCCTAAACCAATAGCCAAACCGCCAATGGAGGCGGCGATGGTCGGGCCGTAGCGGTCCTGAATGCGCCCTCCGGGAATCATGAGCAAAGCAAAAATCAGAATACACAGGGATGCCGGGTTGGAGGCTTGTTCCGCCGTCAAAGGTATCCAACCCTGGGCTTCCATGAGATTCTTGTCAGTCAAGTATTTCACCCAAACACTCCAGGCATACAGACAGCCGAGACATAAATTGACGACGATTCAGGCCACCACCACCTGCCAAGCCTTGCCTGGAACCTTGTCCACGGTTGCTTGTGCCGCTGTCATTGGGAATCCCCCTTGTCGTCTTGCAACACCGTTGTTCCTTGCGGCCTTCAAAGGGCGCTGGCGCCATTTGAAGACACACCGTCCAGTCACGCCCTCCTCTCCTGCCAAGGAAGAGGCGAATGACCCAAAATCCGTACGAGAAAAAAGGAGAAGAAAACTCAAGAATTCAGCGATACGCGGTGGAAACGAGAGGATACTTTTTGCAGCTGAATGCCGCCGCTGAGAAGATTCCTGCGGGAAAACCATCCAATGGGGAACAGATCGACTGCACGACGTGGCCAACGACTTTCAATGCCTCAGGATAGGTGAAGGCGCATTCATGGCACACGCGCATGAGTTCAAAAAATTTGAAAACTCCCTTGCCCCCCCTTTCTAAAAATTTCTGCTGGCACCTCCTTTTTGACACCCACAGAATACCCTGCCACACATTCAATGTCTTTTTATCCATACCCTAGGGTGCGCGGTCAGGAAAAAAGTCTTTATTTTTCACTTGTTAAGAAATGCACAAAGCGCCTTAAGGCCTTTTGTGCGCAAATCTTTCATGTCGCGACGGTTCACCTCACCATTCCAGGTGCATGTGGTGAATGTCCGGTTTCAGAAAGAAGCGACTTTCTTCCACCTTCTTTTTGAGAAATCCTGTGGTGAAGATCACTTTTTCAACGGCTTCGAAAGAGCTTAGGCTTTTCACGGCATAGAGCGTCACCACATCGTCGAAGCAGATGGCGCAGGCAATGGTCGGAGGGGTTCCGTCCACGACGATCAAATCCACGGGCCGGTCAGCGCGAGGGGGCTGGTAATCGGCGACGACCAGCGAGCCTTCTGAGGCCAATTTGGCGTAGAGGGCGCACTGCAGGGTGCGACGAAGAGCCTTTTGCGACTGAAAAGGTTTGGGCACGGCACGCCAGGACCGTTCCAAGAAATCTTTCCAGTTTTCCAGGTCCACAGTGATTTTCTTTTCCATAGCTTTTATCCTCTCCGACAGGGACGACCGCCGTGGCTTTTTCTTACTACGTCCATGCCCCATGAGGCAATGCACGAGTCGCTCTTCGGTGCTTCTCCAGAGACGGCCTCCAACCCCATTTCCTGACTATGCCCAAACAGACCGTCGGCAGCCAGAACGAACACCTTTTTTGCGCTGGCTCCAAGCCTGTCTTCTGCCAACGAAGCCACCGAAGCTCATCGGCCGCCCCTTTTCCTGCGGCCGTGATGTCGCCTCTGTAGCGAAAAGGCTTTATTGACGCTCTCATGGATGGCTGTTAGTTTGGCGCCGAATGGGCTATCCCTTTATGCGTCGGCGAACCACGCAAAGGACATACGATGATGCAAATGGACCGTTCGGTGTTTGATCTCGGGCTCAGCGTGCATGCCGTGTCCTTGTACATTTTGATTTGCGCCTTGGCGGATGAAGGCCAGGATCCCTCTCTGGAAACGGTGCGCCGCCAATGGACCGCCTCTGAGGACGCCTTGTGGACGGCGGCCAAAGAGTTGGAAAGCCGAAAAGTCCTTCGCATTGAGTTGGAGAGCGAATCCTCGGGCCGCTTTTGGGTGCAACCGTCCCGCCAATGGGTTCGAAGCGAGTGACAGGTCGATGCTATCGGCACCTCGTTTTCCCATCCATCTGTGCCAACCGGATTTGAAGAAATCCTGTGCCGCGTGCTGCGGCATCTACAACTTCAAGAACAATGCACGCCGAGCCGTCAGCCGCAGGCTTCATCGCAACGGGACCCTTTTACCCGGCGAAGACCGAGAGGTGCTTCTGGGAGCCTTGGCCTTGCACAGTCAAAGGTGGCGAGGCCGGGACAACGGGTCTGCCAAGAGGTTTGAAACCGTCTTCAACTGTGAGTTCGTGGGCTTTCTGGATGAGGCGCATCGGCGGGTAGGCTGTCTTCTTCATCCCTTGCGCCATGACGGCAAAGACCTGCGGCATTGTTCCTTTTACGGCAAGGAACTCTGTGAAGGCCATTTCTGCCCAAGCTATTATTATTTGACCGTAAACGAACAGTTGTTCGTGGTGGAAACCCTGAATGATTGGTATCTTTATGGCCTTGTCATCACGGACATCGATCTGGTCAAAGGCGTGTACCAGGCCGTCTCAGACAGACTGGGCGAGGCCGTACAGCCCGAGTTGTTGGCACATCCGTCCGTGCAAAGGGCTCTGCGACGCATCTGGCAATGGAAGCTTCGGTGGCCCTATCGCAAGCCGGGATGCGACGGATTCGGAAAATACCTCTTCGTGGGGGATCACTACGAAGAATTGCACATCCCCTACGAACGCTGGGCCGTGCGCCCTTCCCCTTTTCACCGCATTCTGCTGGCTCTCGGCTCTGTTTTTCAGTCCGTCAAAGAACTGAGAGACGCTGAACGGATCATCGCCGTAGATCTGGACCACGCGGTGCAGGCCATTTGGAAAGTATTATCCCAGAAATCCTCGAATCGGCCGCTCTCCTAACGCCCTATCGTCCGTCATGTACCGCCGAGCCAGTTCGACGTAGTGCTCGGCCGTTTCCCGAATTCTTTCCTTTTCCTCTTCGGTGAGCGTCTTTTTGATCTTGGCGGGAATGCCCATGACCACGCTTCCCGGCGGCACTTCAGTCCCCGGGCTCACCACGGCGCCCGCCGCCACTAGGGATCCTTTGCCGATCCGTGCACCATCCAAGACGATGGCTCCCATGCCGATGAGGCACTCATCCTCCACAACACAGCCGTGCACCACGGCCTGATGCCCTACGGTCACACGATTTCCTATAAATAACGGAAACTTTTTTCCGGTCACGTGCAAGGTGACGTTATCTTGAATGTTGGTATCACAGCCGATGCGAATGAAATGCACATCGCCGCGCACCACCGTGTTGAACCAAATGCTTGTGCGGTCTCCGAGATGCACGTCCCCGATCACCCACGCTCCGGGTGCGATGAAAACGTGTTGTCCCAACGTTGGCACGATCCCCTTGTAGGCCACAAGGCCCGGCCTCAACCTCACGGCCCCGTGACCTTCGGCAACGTTGTCGGACATTCGCCCGCATCCACCGTTTCCATCGTGCGATGGATAAGTCGTTTCCTTCATCGCGGTGTCGCTCCGATGAAAAGTTTCGAGAAAACCTCTTCCTTGCGTTCCCCAAAGCGGGGACGATGCACTGCTGATGAGCTCGCCTCAGGGCCGCAACCCTAGGACTGAAGCCACGGCATCGCCGGTCGCCGTCACAAAGGCCCGGAAGGATTCCGAATCCATGGCGGTTCCCGGCACCGGGCACGGCACGCCCTCGGGTGGGCGCACCAGCACCGGTCGATTCCGAAGCGCTTCTTTGGGCACCACGCCGAATTCGGGCTCAAAGCGATCTTCGAAGTACTTTTCTTGAAAAACAGCAAATTTAAGTGCGTGCGCCGTGGCATCCAGCACCCCCACCTTGCCGTCCGGTACCAGCCCATCGGAAACGGCGCGGCGGAACCCTGCCAGACATTCGCCGCCCTGAGTGCAGGCAATGTGCCCGTTTCGGTTGGCCAGAAGCATGGCGTCCATGATTTCCTGTTCCGTCACCTGGACCACTTGGACAGCCTTTTCCCCACCCATGGATCGGTATTGCTCCACCAACTGCACCACTCGAGGCATGCTCACCGGGTTGCCGATCATGGCCGCCTGAGCCACACTGGGCTGGACCGTCACCGCCCGAAAAACCCTCTTGTGAGGATTGGGTTCCAAGTAGTACCGATAAACCGGATCGGCATGGTGCGATTGCACGCCCAAAATCCACGGAAGCTGGGTGATGATACCCAGGTCGTACAATTTAAGGAAACCCGCCATGACCGCCGTGATGTTGCCGGCATTGCCGATGGGAACGGTCACCACCAGATCGGACACATTGTAGTCGAACACCTGCGCGATTTCATAGCTGTACGATTCCTGGCCCAAAATGCGCCAGGCGTTTTTGGAATTCATGAGCGCCACCGGGTAGTGCTCCGCTAGGTATTCCACAATTTTCATGCAGTCATCAAAGACGCCCGGAATTTCGATCACTCGAGCGCCACTGCCCAGGGGCTGGCTCAATTGCTGGGGTGTCACTCTGCCCTGGGGCAGCAGCACTGCAGAAGTGACCCCTTGCACGAGGTATGAGGCGTAGAGGGCTGCAGCGGCGGAAGTGTCCCCTGTGGAAGCGCACACAGCCAAGACGTTGGTCAGTCCTTGGCTTGTGATGAGGTGGTTCAGGTAACTAAAGGCGCTGGCCATGCCTCGGTCTTTAAAGGATGCGCTGGGATTTTGGCCGTCGTTTTTAAAAAAGAAAGGCCGCCCCGCCCAGTCCTTAAGGCGTCCGTTGGCCTGCACCACAGGCGTATGCCCTTCGCCCAGAAAGATCACGGCATCGAGAGGTAAAATGGACCCGAGTAGCTCATGAAAACGGTAGATGCCCTTGAGGGCCGGCTCCTGAATCACGGCCCGATAGTCAAAGATTCGGCGCCACTGCGGGCCGGGTGTTTGTTTGAGGCGCTCCCAGTCGCGGTCTTCAATCATCAGCACGCTGCGGCAATCGGGGCAGGTGTAGAGCAGCTTCCCCACGTCAAAGGTCCCCTGGCACGAGAGGCAGCGGTAAACATATGTGCCGGAAACCTTGGGCACGATCCGGTCGCGAACACTCTCGGGAAAATCCAAAATTTTCATGCATTCTCCTTGTTCCTGCGAGCCCCTTTTCTTTGCCCTAAAGCGGCCACCACGACTGAACCCACGGTACCAGAAAAACAATGGCCGGAACCACAGCCAAAGCCGGAAGATAGTTGGCCACTCGAACATCTTTGATGCTCAGAAGCTTCAAGCCGATGGCCATGATGAGCAACCCACCGGTGGCGGACATCTCGGCGACCATCTCCGGAGACAACAGCCGATCCAAAACCAAGGCCATGAGCGTGACCGAGCCTTGAAAAACCAAGACACTCAAGGCCGACAAGCTGACCCCCCAGCCCAGGGTGGCCGAAAAGGCCACGGCGGCAAATCCGTCCAAGGTGGACTTGACGGCCAAGAGCCTGAAATCGCCGCTCAGGCCGTCTTGAATGGAGCCAAGAATGGCCATGGGGCCGACGCAAAAAACGAGACTCGCCGTCACAAACCCTTCACTCACGGATGAGCTGCACCCGGATCGGAAGAGATTTTGAGCAAAGCCTCCGAGTTTTTCCAATCCGTCTTGCAGGTGAAGCCCTTCCCCCAAAAGACCACCCAGCAGAATACCTCCCAGAACAATCAGGATGTTGCGGGTTTGAAGGGCCATCTGCAGTCCCACAACCAGAGTGACCAACCCAAGGCCGTTCATGACGGTCTGCTGGGCTTTTTGCGGAAGGCGCGCGCCCAGCACGCTCCCCACCATGGCGCCGACAACAACCGTGCTCACATTCAATGCCGTCCCCACCATGCAACCGCTCCATGTCCCCTACAAGGCATTCCACGGGGGAAATAGCGCAACGAACCTGCCCGCCTCCTCCTAAAGAGGTCAGTGCCTCACCCGCCGGTTCTCACAAAAGCATGACCACCCATCCACAACCTGCAGAAAATGGTGATCCCGCCGCAGTTCCCTTAGGCGGGAAAAGGCCCTCGGCCTTAACTCAAAGGGAATCGACCGTCCCCAAAGCTCAATTCCACGCAAACGCCTCGGCGGCACCCACGGCGCTGGACCATAACGGCATCGTTTTCGTGACGCAAGAGCCAAGTGCTCTTCCGCCCTCCGCGCGGGTGTGGCAACAAAGCAGCACCCCCTGGACGGTCAAAGTGGTACAGACCGCGACAACATGCTGCCTTGGACCATCAAGGGCACGCCTTTTCTGTTCCACCCGTCCATTCTTGCTTCGCCGAGGGCTGCAGTAGCGCCACGGGCGCGGCTTTCCCTTCCGGTGGGACGGCTTCAGGCCGTCCGAAAATCGCCGCAGCCCAGACCATGTGCCTTCAAGAGCCACTGGCTGAGAAAGTCCGTCAAGACCCGGGCTTTCTTCACACGAGGCTTTGTGCGCTCGTCTCGGCCATGGGCTTAAGTGGTCAGTAGGGTAAACAGATCGCGCACGAAAGGCGCCAAGATGTGCCCGACGATTTCCCCCCGCAACAATCGGTCTAAAAGGAGGAGCGACAAAAGAAGGTAGGGGCCAAGCTGCCCGTAGGATTGTTCCAGGCGGGAGCCCTTGGGAATGAGTATGGCGGAAATCAGGGTCCCGGTGGCCATGGGCAGTAGAGGCACGAGGTGGTATACCGTCACGGTTAAGTTAACCGCCACAACCATGAGAAAAACCCGGGGGTCCAAGGACAGACTCTTAAGAAGCCAAACCAGACTGCCGGCGATGTTAGCCATGAGAAAATTGGCAAAGGGGCCGGCTGCCCGCGTGATCACAAGACAAAGGTCAGGATGCTTAAATTTGGTCGTGTCCACGGCAACGGCTTTGGGCCAGCCCATGCCTGTGGCCAAAAAAGACAACGTGCCTAAAAGATCCAGATGCAGAAAGGCGTTGAAATGCAAACGATCTCTGGCCCCCGGCCGCTTGTCCCCAAGAAGGGTCGCCACAAACGCCTGCCCTTCGGCGTTGACCAACACGGAAACCAAGACAGCCACACAGAAGGAGACGACATCATCGAGGGCCATATGCGCAGGGTGCAGCACAAAGGGAATGGGAAAAAGTGGGCGCGCTTCCATGAAACTTTTGCACCTCCTGTCCATCTCTCAAACAGGAAGGCAGGAAGCCCGCTTCCTGCCTTCCTTAAGGCCATGGGGCGCCGCCCAAGGCTCATCCCAAAAACGTGATGTCAACCGAACGATTCTTAAACACCCCCTCGGGGGCCTAAAGACCATGTCGGCTCGACTATTGTCTCTCGCCGACCGCCATAGGTCGCTTCGTGAGCCGGCACACAATCACGGCAATGATCAAGACGAGACCGGAAAGATAGAACGCCCAGTTCAAACTTCCCGTAACGTCTTTGATGGTCCCGCCGAGGCGCGCCATAAAGAACCCGAGACCCCAGCCGAGGAACACCAAGCCGTAGTTGAAGCCCAAGTTCTTGGGCCCGAAGAAGTCCGCCGTAAAGGAAGGCATCAGGGCCAGACCGCCGCCGTACTGCCAATACGCAATACCCACGGCAAGAAACAGGAAGAACAAGATCTTTGAAGTAATAATCGCAGGGAGCGCAAACAGGCACACAGCGGACACCAAGCAATTGAGGGTGTAGGCGTTGGCGCGCCCGATCTTATCCGAATACAACCCTGTGCCCACACGGCCCAAAGCGTTCACAAGGCCGCCATAGGAGGCCAAAATCCAGGCGTTGGCTGCAAAGAACGGATTCCCTTTCGCCGCTTCAGCGAGGATTTTTGCCGCATTGGCAATAATGAGAAGACCCGACTGGGTGGTGCCGATGAACAGGAACACCAACGCGTAGAATTGCCACGTCTTCACCATGTCGCCAGCGACCCAGTCCACTGTGGTGATACTGGGAGTAGGACCGGCTTTGACGGGAGGCGCCGGAGGCACATAACCTGGCGGGGGCCACGACAAAAGCTGACCCGCAATGATGGTCACGGCCGCAAACAGAATGCCCAAGAAATAGAAGCTGTAGGAGAGACCCCCGGATTTGATCAGGTAAGCCGCCAAAGGCGACACGTACAAGGCCGCGCCACCATAGCCGCCCACCACGAGGCCGGCCACCAGACCCCGTTTATGCGGCCCGAACCATTTGAGGGCCGCCGGAGTGGGCGCGGCATACCCAATGCCCATGCCAATACCCCCCAAAATGCCGAACCCAATGATCAGGCCCGTGTAACTTTTCATGAGCCCGGAGAGAATACACCCAGCCGCAAGGAATAAACCACCTGTTGTGGCACCCACTTTGGGTCCGAACTTATCTTGAATGCGTCCGCCGGGAATCATCAAAAGCGCAAAGATAATCACGCAAAGCGAAAAAGGTACGGACGCCTGGGCGTTGTTCAGATAGGTCCACCCCTCATTGAGGCCGGTCATGGGTTGTCCGACCATCTTTTCGTTAATGAGTTCCTTTGCCCAAACGCTCCATGCGTAAAGAATACCCAAGCACAAATTGATGGCGGTTCCCGCAAAGGTGACCACCCACGCTCTTCCTGGAACTTTGTCCGCCATTTTGGTCCCTCCTTCCCTTCCTCTTAAGGGGTTCACCTCGGAGACCTTTTCGGCCTTCTTTTGGAACCTTTCCCTAACGCCCTGGTGGTTGAGGAACTCGGCCCCTGACGAAAATCTCTCGTGGGATTAAGAGAACCTTGGGGTCATGAGGAAACGATAAGGGAAACGACACCGGAGGGTGTGCGCGCCTGTTCTGTGGGATAAGGGTCGAAAGACGTTCCCGCAAGGAATTCCACACTGTGGGCTTCGCCGTGGCCGCATTCTCGAGTGCGTGGAAAATCTTGAACGATGCACGTCAAATGTCACAGAACGGAGTAAAATGGTTTTGAAAAGAGCCAATAAACGTCTTCCTGAGCTAAGCCCTCCTGTGCGAGAACCGCTCAGGGCTCAACCGAGCCACCCTTATCACCCCCTTTCTCCAATAACAATACCTTTCCCCCTGCTCACAACCTTAGAACAACGCTCATGTCATGACGCCGAACAACCTGGACGCAATGGATGACCGCGGGAGAAGGACACAGATCATTACACCGTGTGAAGAAGGAATGCGTGCGGAGCGGGGGATTCTTCAATCGAAGTTTATTTCAAAAACCCGTGGGCAAGTCAAGCTGAAAAATAACAGGCTGTGCCATCGAAGGTCTGACCGAGGACGGCTTCTGCCGGTATTTTCCAACACTTCTGGGCGCTTCTCTGGGTTTTGCCCGTTGGCCGCCTAGTACTCTCAGTGAGTAAAAAGGTCACATCTGACCAGAATTGGCATTTCCGCACGGGCTCCTGAATGACCGCCCAAGGACAAGACACTCAATTTCGGTTCGATCCAGTTTCACAGAGTGGATTTTGGAACACCCTGCCGAAGTTCCACCGATTTTTCTTCTGGCCAGCCGATCGAACTTATGTCAGATAAACCCCTTGATCGGTTGTGCGAAAGCCCCGGCGAAGAAAAACAGCAGGGACGGCACATGCCGACCCACGGCAAAGATGCCTGCGGGAATCTTACACGTGTTCAAGGGGAACCCTGTGAGCCCATTTCCTCGATTTCGCCATAGTGGAGAGACGGCCCTTTCGGTGGAGCTCGGCGAAGGCATCGATGCGCAGGTCAACCGGCGCGTCCATGCTTTGCACCGAGCCTTGAAACAGAGGCCCTTGGGCGGCATTGTTTCCATGAATCCTACCTACCGGTCCCTTTTCGTGCACTACGATCCGGCTCTGTGCTCCTTTGAACGTCTGATGCTGACGGTTCAGGAGCTTCTGGAGCAACTTCAAGATACCGGCGAAGATGACGCATCCTGCGTGGAGATTCCCGTGTGTTATGGGGAGGAATTTGGACCGGATCTGGCCAACGTGGCCGCTTTTCACGGATTGGCGGAGGAAGAGGTGGTGCGACGCCACACGGCGCCCACCTATCACGTGTACATGATCGGATTCACACCGGGTTTCCCTTACTTAGGCGGCCTGGACGCCCGCTTGGCCACACCCCGGAAAAAGACCCCTCGACCCAAAGTACCTGCAGGCAGCGTGGGGATTGCCGAACAGCAGACGGGAATCTATCCCATCGAGAGCCCCGGTGGGTGGCAGATCATCGGCCGAACGCCGCTGAAACTTTTCGATGTCCATCGCGAACCGCCTTTCTTGGTGGAAGCCGGAATGAAGGTGCGGTTTCGCGCCATTTCACGGGAACACTATGAAAATCTTGTACGTTGAAGACCCCGGCCTTCTCACCACAGTCCAGGACACAGGGCGCTACGGCTACCAAGACAAAGGGGTTCCCGTGTCCGGAGCTATGGACAGCGCCGCCTTGACACTCGGCAATGTGCTCGTGGGCAATACCCCTGGTGCAGCGGCTCTGGAAATTTCCGTAGGAGGTTTTCGAGCGCGGTTTCTGGCTGCGACCACCTTTGCTGTGACCGGCTTTAACCCTCAGGCCTTTCTCAACGGCCAATCCGTGCCTTCCTGGACGGCCTGCGGGGCGGAGCCCGGGGATGTGTTGGAGGTGAAAGCCGGTGGTTCGGGCATCTGGCATTATCTATGCCTGGCCGGAGGCCTTGACGTGCCTGTGGTGCTGGGAAGCCGGTCCACCTATCTGCGGGGACGCTTTGGAGGGTTGGACGGTCGAGCCTTGCGCCGAGGAGATGTCTTGGCAGCGGGCCCACGGCGGCGGAATCCCCTGGATTTCCTTCCCGAGGCTTTGCGGCCTTCTTATACCGATTTCCCCACCATTCACGTGATCCTCGGCCCGCAGGACGACGCCTTTCTTCCGGAATCCATCCACACCTTTCTGTCGGCACACTACCAAGTGACCCCACGCAGCGATCGCATGGGCATGATGTTGGATGGTCCACGACTCCAGCACCGCCGCGCGGCGGATATCATCTCGGAAGGGCTGGCTCTGGGAGCCATTCAAGTCCCGGGGGAAGGGTTACCCTTTGTCCTCTTGGCGGATCGGCCCACCACGGGGGGCTACGCCAAAGTCGCCACCGTGTTTTCCCTGGACCTGCCGCTTCTGGTGCAAACCGCACCGGGCCGATGCCTCCAATTTCAAAGCCTCAGTCTTTTGGAAGCTCGGGAACTTTACCTCAAACACGTTTTTGCGTTTCGGCATTTCTGGGGGCTCCACGAACAAGGAAGGACATGAATTCATGAGGATCGACATCAACTGCGACATGGGAGAGAGTTTCGGTTCCTACACCCTGGGTGATGATGCGGCGGTCATCCGTTCCATCACCTCGGCGAACATCGCGTGCGGTTATCATGCCGGAGACCCTCTGGTCATGGGGGCCACCATTCGGCTGGCCCTGGACCATGGGGTCGCCGTAGGAGCGCATCCCGGCTTTCCAGACCTTATGGGTTTTGGGCGTCGTGCTCTGGAAACCTTTCCCGGAGAAGTCAAACATTACCTGCTCTACCAGTTGGGAGCCCTTTTCGGGTTGGCTCGATCTCACGGCGCCACGTTGCAGCACGTCAAGCTTCACGGCGCCCTTTACAACATGGGGGCCGTCAACGAGCGGCTGGCTCGGGAAGTCTGCGAGGCAGTTCTGGCCTTTGATGCTCGATTGATCTTGGTCACCCAGCCTGAAAGCGTCCTGGCACGGCTGGCCGCGCAGGAGGGCATCGCGGTGGCTCGGGAATTTTTTCCGGACCGCGCTTACACGGATTCCGGCGCCTTGGCGCCCCGTTCCATGCCCGGCGCCGTCCTGCACGATCCGCAGGAAGTGCGCGAACGGGTGCTGCGCTTGGTTCAAGAAAAAAAAGTCCAAACCATCACAGGCCAGGATATCCCCATGGAAGCGGATACGCTATGCGTTCACGGGGATACGCCCGGAGCCTGGCAGTTGGCGGCGGCCATTCGACAAGCGCTGGAAAGTTCCGGCATTCAGGTGGTTCCTATGCATCGGTTTGTGGGCTCAAAGCCTCGATAGAAAGGCAGCGAACTCTGGGCGCTTGTTCTCGTGTTCGTTCCAGATGGTTTTCCTTCAGTTCCGGAGAAGAGCCTCAAGGCGCGCTCAGGCATCGCGGCCTGCGGCACTTCCAAAAATCCCTTCGCGGAAAAGCTTGGAGGCTTTTCGACAGGGAGAAAAGCTTTTTATTGCCCTT
This sequence comes from Desulfosoma sp., assembly GCF_052743555.1. Classification (NCBI taxonomy): domain Bacteria; kingdom Pseudomonadati; phylum Thermodesulfobacteriota; class Syntrophobacteria; order Syntrophobacterales; family Syntrophobacteraceae; genus Desulfosoma; species Desulfosoma sp. Next base: position 158,021 of record NZ_JBRAHS010000003.1, on the reverse strand, counting down.
GTGGTGAAGAATGTGCGAAATACGAGGTCCGCGTCTAGGTATCAAAGGGCCGATGCATTTCACCCGAAAAACGCCAGACAAGGAGGAAAGACGAATGGTTCAAAAAGTGTGGATTCCCTTTTTCGTTCTGAGTCTTCTTGTGTGCGGCTTGGCATCAGCCGCCGATGTTGTGAAGATGAACTTGAACGCCATTTATCCGGCCACCAATTTTCATTCCCAAGGGGCTGAGGAATTCGCTAAGCGAGTCAAGGAATACACTGGAGGGACCGTGGAGATCGCGGTGCATCCGGGAGGCGCCCTAGGGTTCAAGGGCCCGGAACTGCTCAAGACGGTCAAGGACGGCACGGTGCCCATGTCGGATATTCTCATGGGGGTGGTCCAAGGGAGTGAAAAAGTCTTTGGTATTAGTTCCCTGCCCCGCATGGTCACCTCATACGAGGAAGCCTATAAGCTCTATGAGAGCTGCAAGGATCTCTACGACAAAGCGGCAGCCAAGTGGAATCAAAAGATCCTCTACGTTTCGCCGTGGCCGCCCAGCGGTCTTTTCACCAACAAGGAAATCCAGACGGCCCTCGACATCAAGAATCTGAAGACGAGAACCTACGACAAGAACGGTGCCGACTTCTTGGCCAACTTGGGCGGCAGCCCTGTATCCTTACCCTGGGGTGAGGTCTACGCGGCTTTACGTACAGGCATGATCGATTCCGTGCTCACGTCCGCCGTTTCGGGACGGGACGCCAAGCTCTGGGAGGTTCTGAAATACTTCAATAAAATCGACTACGCTTACCCACTCAATATGGTCGCCATCAATCTGGACTACTGGAAGGCGCTTAAGGCCGACCAAAAAGCGGCCATGGAAAAGGCTGCCAAAGAGGTTCAGGACCTGCAGTGGAAAAAGTCCGCCGTCGACAACAACGAGTCTTTAAAAACCCTGGCAGAAAACGGCATGGTCATCAGTGACACGAACGCCGCTTTGGGTGCCGAATTGGATCGAGCCGCTGACACCATCATCAAAGAGTTTCTGGCCGATGCCGGAGCCGATGTGGCCGCCGTGGTGGAAGGCTTTCGCAAAAAGAAATAGCAGCCCCGTACGGCCAAGGCGTGAGGCACGCGGTGCAAGGGATGCCGGTTGACGGGCAAAGCCGTACGGCGCCCTATACAGAGCGTCCGATAAGACCTGCGGGGTTCTCCGTTGTGGGGGTGTTGCACGGCGCGAGACGGTTTCGGGGCTTGCGCCGCTCCCACATGGACCATTTTGAAACGACCTCAAAGGGCGGTGTTACAGCCGCTCCTGAGGGTTGCGATGGGTGCTAGAAACTTTTTTCAATAAGACGACGCTTATGGAAAAGATTCTTCGATCGGCTAATAAGGTCTCCGAATGGGCCGCCCTTATTTCATCGGCGGCCATGTTGCTGATTGTCCTTCTCATCCTTCTGGAAGTGTTTGTGAGGTCAATTTATGACACCTCCACCATGATCACCGATGAATACAGCGCCTATTTCTACGTGGTCCTGGTCTTTTTCGGGCTGGGCTACACCCTGGCCACCGACGGGCACATTCGCGTAAAAATCCTGTTGTCCCGCCTCAATGAACGTGGCCAAGCCCTAGTGGATCTGTGCGCTACCACCTTGGCTTTGGGTTTGACGGGATTTGCCCTGAAGTTTTCCCTTTCACTGGTGTGGGAAGCTTACGAGCTGCGCATGGTTTCCGAGACACCGGCGCAAACCCCCATGTGGATTCCCCAGGCGGCCATCCCCCTAGGCCTGGTGCTCTTCATGGGACAACTTCTGGCTCACGGCTGCTCGGCCTACGCGCGCTGGAAAGCGTCGCGACCTCGTCCGTGATGTTTCATGTTGCGCTTGAAAGAATCTCAGGAGAACCGCGCCCATGATCGCAGAGCCTCTTGCGCTTTCCATGACCGTTTTTGCCATCATGTTTCTGTTTTTGTTTTCCGGTCTGTGGATTGGATTTTCCTTAATGGCCGCCGCCATCGCAGGCATGCTTCTCGCTGATTTGAACCTTCCGCCCGGTTTTTCCGTCTGGACCAAGATTGGAAACCTTCTCGTCAATTCCATGTGGAACAGCGTCGACTCCTGGTCTTTGACGGCCCTGCCTCTTTTCGTGTTCATGGGGGAACTGCTTCACCGAACCGCCGTCTCGGACAAGTTGTTCAACGGCCTGGTGCCCTGGTTGAATCGTGTTCCCGGAAAGCTTTTGCATATCAACGTCTTTGCCTGCACTTTGTTTGCCGCCGTATCGGGATCCAGTGCCGCCACAACGGCCACCGTCGGCAAAATCACGCTGGACGAACTTTCCAAGCGCGGCTACAGCGAATCCATGGCTTTGGGATCTTTGGCCGGTGCCGGGACTCTGGGTTTCATGATTCCACCGAGCCTGATCATGATCATTTACGGCATTTTGTCCGACACGTCCATCGGCCAACTTTTCATCGGAGGCATTCTGCCCGGTTTGCTGCTGGCTGGCGGCTACTCCCTCTATATCGCTGTGCGGGCCATTCTGACGCCGAACATCGTCCCGCCTCATGAAGAATCCTTTACGTGGACCCAGCGCCTTCAATCCCTGCGGGATTTGGCACCGGTATTTTGCCTCATCGCCATCGTTTTGGGTGGCATATATTTGGGCTACACCACACCAACGGAAGCGGCCGCCATAGGGGTTCTGGGCGCTTTTGTCTTGGGCGTGCTTTTCCGCACCATGCGTTGGACGGTTTTCAAGGACGCCCTGCTGAGTGCGGTGCGCACATCCACTATGATCACCTTCATTATTGTCGGCGCCGCTTTCCTGAGTCAGGTGGTCGGCTTTTTGGGCATCACCACGGCGGTCAGCCGCTTTATTGCAGAGCTTCATCTTTCTCCGTCCGTGCTGATCTTTATTCTGGGTCTGATGTACCTCTTTCTCGGCATGCTTCTGGACGGCATTTCCATGGTGGTCATGACCCTACCCATTGTTCTGCCCATGATCCTCAATGCGGGTTTTTCGCCCCTGTGGTTCGGCATCTTTTTGGTTTTCATGGTGGAAATTTCTCAAATCACTCCTCCCGTGGGATTCAGCATCTTCGTACTGCAGTCCATGAGCCGCAAAGACGTGGGGTTCATTCTCAAGGCCACTTTTCCCTTTTTCGTGATCATGATTATCACAGTCATTCTGGTCACGGTGTTCCCTCAGATCGCGCTGTTTCTTCCCCAAAAAATGATCGGATGAACGTCATGCACTCCAAAGCGGAGAAACGATTGACACCCTAACCGCTTTGGATTACAAGCCCAAGGGACGATCAAGGATCTCCCGCGAGAGTTCCCATCGGTGACGGTCATGGCGGCGCATGTCAAGCGGAGTGTGTTGTGCTGGGAGACCTTCTTCCATAAAAAAGCCGTGCCGGCAACAGCGTGCAAAAGGCGAGAAAGAACGCCCCGCTTCAGAATCTTCCTGCCGACTGGAATCCCTTGTCTGGACCTCCAATTGAAGGCATACCGCGTATTTCAAAGGAGCACCCATGCGTTCTATTCACGTGGATGATATCGTTCGAACCGTAAGGGATTTGGCCATACGCGCCAATACTGAGCTCGGTGAAGATGTGGTGAACGCCTTTGAGGCGGCCTTGGAAAGGGAGGAATCTCCCACAGGCAAAGATATCCTTCGACGCCTGTTGGAAAACGCCCAGATCGCTCGCGAGGAAAAAATTCCCATGTGTCAGGACACGGGGTTTGCCGTGGTCTTTGTGGACATGGGCCAGGACGTGCACATTGTGGGGGGCGCTCTGCGTGAAGCCATTGAAGAAGGCGTACGACAGGGGTATCGGAATGGGTATTTGAGAAAGAGCATCTGCCATCCTTTCACGCGGCAGAACACAGGAGACAACACCCCGGCCATCGTCCACATCGATTTTCAGCCGGGCGATCACTTTCACCTCACCCTGGCCCCCAAGGGAGGCGGCAGTGAAAACATGAGCCGCGTGACCATGCTCACACCCAGCGCGGGTTTGCAAGGGGTTAAGGATTTCGTCGTACAGCGGGTCAAGGAATCGGGGCCTAATCCGTGCCCGCCGACCATTGTGGGTGTGGGCATCGGGGGGACCTTTGAACAGGCGGCGCTTTTGGCCAAAAAGGCCTTGTTGCGTCCTTTGGGCAGCCTCAATCCTGACCCGGAACTGCAGGATCTGGAAAAGGACTGGCTGGAGGCGGTCAACCGCCTCGGCATCGGTCCTCAAGGGCTGGGAGGGCGCATCACGTCCCTTGCCGTGCACATACGTATGATGCCGTGCCACATTGCCAGTCTTCCCGTGGCGGTGAATATTCAGTGCCACGCTGCACGTCACAAGGAAGCCTCTCTATAGGCCGGCCTTGCGCTCTCGTGATCTGGAACCCGCGCGCTGAAACCCAGCGCACCAAGGAGATCTTTCATGATGCCCGATGCCATCCTTCTGCAAACGCCCCTGAGGGAAAGCGACGTGACGGCCCTCAAAATCGGGGACCGTGTGCTCCTCAACGGCGTGGTGCACACCGCTCGAGACGCCGCCCATAAACGTCTTGTGGAGCTCTTGGATCGTGGTGAACCCTTACCGTTTCCCCTGGAAGGCCAGGTCATCTACTACGTAGGACCGTCCCCGGCGCCACCCGGACGACCGGTCGGCGCTGCGGGGCCCACCACCAGCTACCGCATGGACGCTTATGCCCCTGCGCTCATGCGTCACGGTCTGCGAGGCATGATCGGCAAAGGGGCTCGCAACGATGCCGTCAAGGAAGCCATGCGCCGGTACAAGGCCGTCTACTTTGCCGCCATCGGCGGTGCCGGAGCCCTCATGGCTCGAAGCATTGTGTCCGCGGAAGTGATCGCTTATCCGGAATTAGGCCCAGAGGCGGTTCGGCGATTGGAAGTGCGCAATTTTCCTGTAATCGTTGCCAACGATGTGCACGGCGGTGACCTTTACGAAGAAGGGATACGGCGCTATGCTCAAAAGACCTGATGGCCTCCATTGGTGAGCTTCCCGCCCCTTGGCCTTCGGAATAACGCGACGAATGTTCCAAGCCTTGAGGGCGAGGAGGGCAATTCTTCCGTTCAGACGAGGAGGTTTTTTCATGAAAAAGGTCGTCTTTCAACCCAAGGTCCGCTACAAGATGCATTCGGGCTACCTGGCCTGGATCCTGCACCGAGCCACGGGCATCCTTTTGAGCCTTTACCTGTTTCTGCACATCTGGGTGATCCATCACCTGGCTCAAGGGGAGGAAGCCTTTAACGAGGTGATGGTCGTCGTGCAGTCGCCGCTCTTTCACCTGCTTGAAATCGGCCTACTGGCGACGGTGGTCTATCATGGGTTGAACGGTTTGCGTGTGGTTTTCATTGACTACGGCAACCTGGCCCATCGACAGATCATGCGCAAGGCGGTCTATGCCGTTTTGGCGGTGTCCGCCGTGTTGGTCGCCGCCGGAGCCGTTCCCATGCTTCGGCTGGCCTTGGGCCTGTAAGCAAAGGAGGGCAGCATGTTAGGAAAGTCTTTCGGATCCGGTCGGTCCGGAGCCTTTGATTGGTTCTTTCAGCGCGTATCCGGAGTGGCTCTGCTCATCACCTTGTTCCTCCACTTCTGGGTCTTGCATTACGCCACCCAAGGCCCTGTCACATACCAAAAGGTCATGGCGCGCATGGTATCTCCAGCATGGAAGGCCCTGGACATCGCCTTTTTGGTTTTCGCCGTCTATCACGCCATGAACGGGTTCAAAATGATCATCGACGATTACGTGCACGCGCCGGGTATTCGAGCGGTGCTCGTGGGGGCTTTGTGGGTTGTGGCCATCGGATTTTTCGGGCTGGGCATCCTCACCATCGTCACTCTCAAAGTGCAAGCCTAGCGACAAAGGAGCGAACATCATCATGAAAGATATTCCCGTCACAGTCCATAAGCACGATGCATTGATCGTGGGCGCCGGGGGTGCGGGGCTTCGAGCGGCCCTGGAGGCTTCCAAGTCCGTCAACACGGCGGTGATCAGTCAGGTGTTTCCCACGCGATCCCACACGGTGGCAGCCCAAGGAGGCGTAGCGGCTTCCTTGAGCAATGTGGAACCTGACGATTGGGTTTGGCACATGTTTGACACCATCAAGGGAAGCGATTACCTGGGCGACCAAGACGCCATTGAACTTATGTGCCGCATGGCTCCGGAAGTGGTCATCGAACTAGAACACATGGGTATGCCCTTCAGCCGGCTGCAGGACGGCAAGATCTTTCAGCGCCGTTTCGGCGGCCATACCAAATACTTCGGCAAGGAAGCCATTTGCCGCACCTGCGCGGCGGCGGACCGCACCGGCCATGCCATGCTGCACACGCTTTATGAACAGTGTGTGAAAAACCAGGTCATTTTTTACAATGAATTCTTTGCCCTGGAACTGCTCATGAACGAAGGCCACGTGGTGGGCGTCTTGGCCTGGGATATCGCCAACGGCGGCTTTCATATCTTTCATGCCAAGGCCACGTTGTTCGCCACGGGAGGTTACATTCGCGTCTACAAGACCAACTCCAACGCCCACATCAACACGGGGGACGGTCTTTCTTTGACGCTGCGGGCGGGCTTGCCCGTGGAAGATCTGGAATTTGTCCAATTTCATCCCACGGGCATTTACGGCGTCGGCAACCTCATCACCGAAGGCGTGCGCGGCGAAGGCGGCTATCTGCTCAACAAAGATGGCGAACGTTTCATGAAGCGCTACGCCCCCACGGTGTGGGATCTGGCCTCCCGGGATGTGGTGTCCCGAGCCATGGCGGAAGAGATGCGCCAAGGGCGTGGATGTGGCCCTAAAGGCGACTATATTTTGCTCAAATTGGATCACATCGGCGCGGAACTCATCCACGAACGGCTCCCTGGCATCTGGGAACTGGCCTACGTCTTCGCGCACGTGGACTGCACCAAGGAACCCATTCCCGTCACACCCACGGCACACTATTCCATGGGGGGCATTCCCACCAATCGTTTTGCGGAAGTGGTCATCGGCAACATGGAAAAACTTGAAGAACCCGTGAAGGGCTTTTATGCCGCCGGAGAGGCGGCCTGCGCCTCGGTGCACGGCGCCAATCGACTGGGATCCAACTCCCTTCTGGACATTATGGTCTTTGGCAAGGTGGGGGGACAGCGCATGGCGGCCTTTGCCCAGTCGCTTCCCGAACATGTGCCTCTTCCGGAAAATGCCGGCCACAAAGGCATCGAAGAGGTCATAAACCTTCTCAACGGCAACGGTTCGGAGCGCATGGGCCCCATCTGGAATGAACTGAAGGAGACCATGGATTTCAACTGCGGCGTTTTTCGCACCGAGGAAACCTTGTCCGCCCAGAAAGGGATTCTCAAGAAGCTGTGCGAACGTTTCAAGAAGGTGGGCATCGCCGACAAGGGCTTGACCTTTAACCTGGACCTTATTGAAACACTGGAACTGGGACATATGCTGGATTTTTCCAAGGCCATCGTGGAAGGGGCTCTGGCCCGTCAAGAAAGTCGGGGCGCACATTACCGCGACGACTTTCCCAAGCGCGATGATGCCCACTGGCTCAAACACACTTTGGCCACCATGGACGAAGACGGTAACATCACCCTGGACTATAAGCCCGTGCGCATGAAACCCCTAACCGTACCAACCTTTGAACCTAAGGAGCGCGTCTATTAAGTTGGGGTTCCGGCCTCCAGCCATGGAAAAGATTTTCTCTCAGAAGAGGTGCATGGAATGGCGAAGACAGTGACCTTCTCAATCTTTCGATATGACCCGGAAAAAGACCGCCGACCTTATTATAAGGATTACCGCGTCGAGCTGCGCCGCCCCGGTATGATGGTTTTGGACGGCCTCAACCAAATCCGCTGGGAGCAAGACGGCACCCTGGCTTATCGCCGGTCCTGCCGGGAAGGCGTGTGCGGTTCCGACGGGCTGAATATTAACGGAGTCAATATGTTGGCCTGCATCACGCACATCGAAGCGCTGAAAGAACCCATCGTGGTGCAGCCCCTGCCGTCTATGCCTGTGATCAAGGATTTGGTGGTGGATTTCACCGACTTTTACGCCAAATACTACCTCGTGAAACCCTACCTGATCACCAAAACGCCGCCCCCATCGGACCGAGAAAGACTCCAAAGCCCCGAAGATCGCAAGAAACTGGACGGGCTCTATGAATGTATTCTCTGTGCCTGCTGCAGCACTTCCTGCCCCAGTTTCTGGGCGGATCCTCAGTACCTGGGACCTGCGGCGCTGCTGAAAGCCTGGCGCTTTATCGCCGACTCGCGGGACGAGGGGGCCGACGAGCGCCTGGAAATCATCAACGACCGGGACGGCGCCTGGCGCTGCCACACCATCTTGAATTGCGTAGAGGCGTGTCCCAAGCAATTGAACCCGACTGAGGCCATCGCGCAGTTGAAAAAAGCCATTATTCACCGCAAGTTTTAGCGGGGCTTTTCAAAGGCGGAAGGGCTTGGCGAATTTGAAAACCACGCCATGCCCTTTCCGCTGGTCCTTTCCGTTTTTCCTTTCCGTCCGACGGCGTCCCTTCATGGCCGCTTTCCATGGTGCGTGCATCGCTAGCTGGCGTTGATGATCTACGCTCTCTCAGTTACATTCCATTCTAAAGGCTCTCCCAGGGCCAGGAGCCAAAGGACAGTGAGCTTCGCAAGGCTGCGGACCGTTACGCAACGCTATGGAAGAAGGAGGCTGGATCATGCCAACCCACGAGGATGAAAGTCATGAACTGAAGGATCTCAAGCTGGGACGCAAGCTGAGGGAACTCCGAGACAAATTCCGTCTGACCCTTCAAGACCTCTCAGCACGCACAGGCCTTGACGCTCAGATGCTTGCCAACATCGAGAGCGGCGCCCTCGTTCCCCCTGTGGCTACCCTGCTTAAGCTGGCCAAAACCTTTCAGGTTGGCCTGGCCTATTTCTTTGAAGACCAGCCCGAAGGTGTCAAAATTTCCCTCACACGCAAAGAAGACCGCAAGCGATTGGCAAAACGGCCGCATCACATGGCTGGGGAAGTGACTTACATTTATGAGTCGCTTGAGAATAGGAGGCCGGACAAGCACATGGAGCCGTTCCTAGTGGAATTTCCGGCCATGCCCACAGAGGACATGGTGTTTGTAAGCCATGAGGGCGAGGAGTTTGTTTACCTCATGGAAGGGCGCCTGGAATTTCGCACGCCGGATCGCGTGGAGATTCTGGAACCCGGGGACAGCATCTATTTTGATTCCGATGTCAGTCACAGCTTTCGGTGCGTGGGCGAAGGCACGGCCAGAGCCGTGGTGGTGGTGTGGAGCCGCCCTTAGGCGCGAAAAAGGATGGCGACAATGGTCGAAGTGCGATTTCATGGTCGTGGCGGTCAGGGGACGGTGGTGGCTTCCATCCTTATGGCCAGGGCTTTTTTTCAGGCCGGCTACTTTGTGCAGAGCTTTCCTCTGTTCGGTGTCGAGAGGCGGGGTGCGCCCGTCGAAGCTTACCTGCGCTTGGATAAGACCAAAATTTTGATTCGAACCAACGTCTACACGCCGGATCACGTGGTGGTGATGGATCCATCCTTGATCACGGCTGTGGATATCACGCGAGGGTTGAAGCCGGGGGGATGGATTCTGATCAATGGGACAAAAGGGATGGATATGCCGCCTTCTTTTGCGTCCTTTCGCATCGCCACAGTGGATGCCACGCGCATTGCTTTGAAGCATTCCCTGGGCACGCGCACGCATCCCATTGTGAATACGGCCATGATAGGGGCCTTCGCGCGGGTTCTCGGAGAACCGCCTCTGGAAGCGGTGATCCATGCCATAGAAGAAGAAATTCCCGTGAAGCCCGAAAACAACATCGCCGCAGCCCGTGAAGCCTATGATGCCGTGATTTTTGGCGAGTTCAAACCGGATCGTACGGCTCATGGTGCGCCTCTGGCCATCTGTCCACCCACCGCTTCATGACGGCGGCACGAGGAGAGGTCCTTATGAGAAATCCGTCCAAGTCCCAGGTATCGCTACCTTTTATTCCACGCTCGAAAACCACTACGGAAAGCAACAAGACGGGATCGTGGCGATTTCTTCAGCCGCGCTACGATGAAAAAACGGCGCCCTGCAGTGCGGCTTGTCCGGCCGGAGAAGACATCGCTCGAGTGGAAATGCTCGTCGCTCAAGGACTCTTTAAGGAAGCCTGGGAAACGATTCTTCAGGAAAATCCCCTGCCCGGCGTGTGCGGCCGCGTCTGTTTTCATCCCTGCGAAACCCGCTGCAACCGCGGGCCCTTTGACGAATCCATCGCCATTCACACGGTGGAGCGGTTTGTGGCCGATACGGCCATGCGCTACGGGCTGCATCCTGAGCTCTGGACCGCTCCATCTGTGCCAAGGGCAAGAGTGGCCGTGGTGGGCGCGGGTCCCAGCGGCCTGGCCGCTGCTTATTTTCTCGCCCGATTGGGTTATTCCTGCGACGTTTTTGAAGCGCGACCCGAACCCGGAGGTGTGCTTCGATGGGGGATCCCCCCCTATCGGCTGCCTGTATCGGTGCTGAAGCGGGAAGTGGAGATGATTCGTTCCCTGGGTGTGCAGCTTCATTGTGATCGAAAGCTGTCCCCGGATTTTCTCAAGATGCTGCCGGAACGCTACGCCGCGGTTTTTCTCGGCTGCGGTCACTATGGAAATGTCGCGGCGGGGATTCCCGGCGAGAATCTGCCTGGGGTGGAACAGGGTCTACCCTTTCTGGAAAAGGTGCGCTCGGGACATTTGCCGTCTTTGTCGGGAACCGTGGCGGTGATCGGGGGCGGCAACACTGCCGTCGATGTGGCCCGATGTGCTGTAAGGCTCGGGGCCCGGCCCGTCATGGTCTACCGAAGGCGCCGCCAAGACATGCCGGCCTTTGCTCACGAAGTGGATATGGCTCTGGAAGAAGGCGTGGAGCTCATGGAACTGTGGGCGCCTTTGGAAATTTCTCAGCATCCCCAAGGGCTTCTGTTGACGCTGCAACAAATGGAAGTGGTCGCCGAAGAAAAAGGGCGTGCCGAGGTGCGCCCCATATCGGGACGAACCGGGCACCTTGTGGTCACAAAGATTTTTATGGCTTTGGGCAATGTACCCGAAGAAACGTGGCTGCATCCGCCCATGGAGGACGGTTCCCAGGTGTTGCGCCTGGCCAACAGCGTTCTGGTACGCCACCGCGACGGGACACTGGTGGCCTACGGCGGTGATCTGGCAGCGCAAAGCAAATCCGTGGCCCATGCCATCGGCTCGGGCAAAGAGGCGGCTATGGCTTTGGATGTGGGCTTGCGCACAGGCTGGGACGCCGTATTCGACGGTTTGGCGCGGTGCCGCGTCGGACCAGGACCGTCGCTCTCCATGGAAATCTATCTTGGCGGAAACCGTTGTCGTCGAAATCCTCATGTGGTCAGCTTTCACGAAATCAACACGGACTATTTCCTCTACAGCCCTCGCCTTGTGCAACCCAGGCTGCTCAAGGAAGAGAGGCTGCAGGGCTTTGGGGAAATCGATCTCAAGATCTCGGCAGCCCTGGCCATTCGTGAGGCCGAGCGCTGCTTCAATTGCGGCCTTTGCAATCAGTGTGACAATTGCCGGCTTTACTGCCCGGATCTTGCCGTCTGTAAAGACGCTTCGGCGCAAGGGCGCCACATCAATCTGGACTACTGCAAGGGATGCGGCGTCTGCGTGGTGGAGTGCCCTCGAAACGCCATGTCTTTAGTGGAAAACGAAACGGGAGGCCGCCCATGAAAAAAGTGGTGGAAGGCAGCCATGCCGTCTCCGAAGCCGTTCGACTCTGCCGCGTTCAGGTCATCTCGGCGTATCCCATCACGCCGCAGACCCACATTGTGGAAATGCTTTCGGAATTCTGTTCCGACGGCTCCTTGAAAGCCAAGTTTTTACGCGTGGAAAGTGAACATTCGGCCATGGCGGCGCTCATCGGCGCAGCTTCCGTGGGCGCGCGTACCTTTACGGCCACATCATCCCAAGGTCTGGCGCTCATGCACGAACTGCTACACTGGGCATCGGGTGCGCGACTTCCCATCGTCATGGCGGAGGTCAATCGTGCTTTGGCGCCGGGATGGAACATTTGGACGGATCAAACCGACAGCCTGGCGCAAAGGGACACGGGCTGGATTCAGATCTACTGCGAAGACGCTCAGGAAGCCCTGGATTCCACCATTCAGGCCTACAAGTTGGCCGAAACGGTGTTTTTGCCGGTCATGGTTGTTCTGGATGCTTTCTTTTTGTCCCACACTTACGAACCGGTGGACATTCCCGATCCCCGCGATGTGGATCGATTTCTGCCGCCTTTTCGTCCGGCTTTTCAATTGAACATTCGTGAGCCTGCCGCGTTCAATCAGTTGTCGCCGCCCAACGTTTACATGGAAATGCGCCGGGACCTGCAAGATGCCATGGAATCGGCGCTCGATGCGCTTCTGAAGATCGACACGGAATACCTTTCCTTGCTTGGAAGAGGCTACGGCGCTGTGGAAGGCGTGCACTGTGAGGATGCGGAAATTATTTTTGTGACCTCAGGGACCATCACCAGCACATGTCGCTTGGTGGTGGACAAGCTTCGCCGGGACGGAGAAAAGGTTGGGCTTTTGAAAATGCGCCTCTTTCGGCCCTTCCCCTACGCTCTGGTCAAACAATGGACCGCGAAAGCTCGAAAGCTCGCGGTCATCGACCGAAACTTTTCCTTTGGAGCTTCGGGGATCTTTGCGCAGGAAATCCGGGCCGCCTTGTGCAATGAATCCAAAAGACCCTTGGTCTTTGGCTACGTGGCCGGGCTCGGCGGCCGTGACGTAACGCCCGATCTCTTGGAAGAGATCTATTGGCGCACCAAAACCAGCGCCCATCCCGAATCGGAAAGTGTGTGGATGGGTCTGCAGCACCCTGCGCCGGCGGCATGAGGAAATGTTGCATCGTAAAGGAGTCTTGCCATGGAATCCAATGTTTCGGAGCGTGAGTACATGTGCTCGGGCCACGTAGGATGCCCGGGATGCGGGGCGGCTATAGCCATGCGGTTCCTCCTGAAGGCCTTGGGTGAAAAGACCATTATGGTCATCCCGGCGTGCTGCTGGTCCATCATCGCCGGCCCCTACCCTCAGTCGACTCTCAAGGTCCCGGTGCTCCACACGGCCTTTGAAACCGGAGGAGCCGTTGCCAGCGGTGTGCGCGCCGCCTTGGATATTCAAGGCGATCGGGAGACCACCGTGGTGACTTGGGCTGGAGACGGCGGGACCTTTGACATCGGGTTTCAGGCCTTGAGCGGAGCGGTGGAGCGCAACGAGGATTTCATCTATGTGTGTTACGACAATGAAGCGTACATGAACACAGGAGTTCAGCGCAGTTCCTCTACGCCCTACGGGGCCTGGACCACCACCACACCTGGGCAGGAATGGAAAAAGCTGCGTAAGAAAAACATCGTGGAAGCCCTGGTGGCCCACCGCATTCCCTATGCGGCCACGGCCAGCATCGCCTTTCCCGAGGATTTGATGCGCAAGGTGCACAAAGCCAAAGGCATTCGAGGATCCCGTTTTCTGCACATCTACGCGTCATGCCCCACGGGCTGGCGCCTGCCCTCGGAATTGGCCGTCAGGATCGCCAGAATGGCCGTTCAAACCAATATCTTTCCCCTTTACGAAGTGGAAAACGGCGTGCGCTACACCATCAACTACATGCCCAAAGGCTACCTGGTGCGCGAATATTTTAAACTTCAAGGCCGTTTCAAGCATCTGACGGATGCCGATCTGGAGGAAATTCAACGCATGGTGGATGAAGATTGGGAACTGCTTTTGCGCAAAGCGGGTCTCAGCCCCGGCGCCGCCGGCCCCATCACCGCTCCGTCCCATGCCCCCCGTGCCCTTCAAGGCATGAGACATTTCTTTGGCTAAGGGACAACCGAGGTGCCCAGATGCAGAAGTTTTGGCCTTTGTTCGCCTGGTTGATCTATTTGCTTGTGCCCACGGATCTCTTTCCCGATTTTGTGCTGGGACCCGGATGGGCGGATGACCTTGTGCTGCTGGGCCTGGTGTACTATTTCTTCCTGCGTCAAGGAACCCGTAGCGACGCAAAGACATCCTCCCAAGATACGAACGCGCAAAGCCGACGCACAGCATACGAACGTGGGCCAAGAACCGAAGACACCCAGCATCGGAACACGTCCAATGGAAAGAATCCCTATGATATCCTCGGTGTTTCCCCGGAAGCCGACCTGGAAAGTATCAAGAAAGCCTATCATCGAAAGGCCGCTCAATATCATCCCGACAAAGTGAACCACCTGGGTGAGGAATTGCAACAGCTGGCCAAGGAAAAGTTCCAGGAGATTCAATGGGCCTATGAAACGGTGATGCGAGCACGGCGGGAGTCACGCCCATGAGCAAGTCGGCGCACCATGAACAGTTCGAACGACCGTATCGATACCGTTTGGTAAACATTGAGTGCATGCCCCAATCCGACCACTATAATGTCATCATGGATCTCCAAGAATCCATTGAAGATCTTCTGCCTTACTGCGCCGCCGTTCTTCCCAATGCCACCTATATTCACGGCAGCGGCGTGGTGAACGTGATGGATCAAGGGCATATCGTGGGTATTTACGCCGACATGATCACCATCACAGACGTCACGGGCCCCGAGGACGCCATGGAGTGGTGTGATCGCTATTTTCAAAAAATTGAAGACATCCGTCGAAATCGAGAAAGGATCACGCCGACCTTCCAGACTCGCCCTACGAAGACTGTTCTGGATATTTACCACCTTCTTCCCAAGACCAATTGCGGGCGGTGCGGTGTGCCCACCTGCCTGGCCTTTGCCGCCAAGGTTTTTCGAAGGGAAAGTTCCCTGGACGACTGCCCGAAGGTTGTGCGCTGATGGAGTTCTCGTCCGAGTCTTCTTGGGTTTTCCTTTACACTCTGGCCAACCGTTTTGAGGCGGATGTGCTTTCGGACGTGTTGGAAAAAAACGGGGTGCCCTATCTCGTCCGTTCTTTCGTGGAAACGGCCTACGACGGCCTGTTCGTGCCCCAGCGCGGCTGGGGACAGATGCTCGTGCCGGCCCGGTATCTGAGCGCAGCGCGAAAGCTTGTGGCCTCCGTCCTGGAGTCCCTTAGCGCACCCAAGCTCTACGAGTCCATAGAGGAACTGGATCCTTCCTTGTGGGACCAGCTGGCGCGCCGTGACCCTCAGGATGTGTGCCGACGGGCCGCTGTCACCTGGCATGCTTCGCATCAATCCTACCGCATTCCTTTCCTTGCCGGAGCATACACCTGCGCGCCTGCGCAAAAAGTTATTTTGCCACAAGAAGGACTGGCCCGGCCCACAGTGGACTTTCAAACCGGACTCGTGCTGCTGCACTATCTTCTGGAAGCCCAGGATCTTCCTCTCTCGGGCCGGTGGATCAGCGAAAAAGAAATCCCTTCGGGACACCAGTTCTTCACCGGCCCTCACGCTTTGCCTTTGGATGCCGTGGTGCGTCGCATGGCCGACGCCCCGCCTCGATTGGCCGAAGCGTGCGCGGCCCTTGGAGGTGTTCCCGTGGCCTTCGGCGATATGGGCTTTGCCTTCGTCGTGTTGCCCCGCATCCCCGTTCAGTGCATCTATTGGCACGGAGATGACGAATTCCGAGCCTCCCTCGCGCTTCGTTTCGATGCTTCCATCACCAAGCACCTTCACGCTTTGGATACCATCTGGGCCATGGTCAATGTCTTTGTGCGCCATTTGATGGCCGCCTTGAAAACATCCTCAAGAAATTTTGAAGGGACCTAGGCGCAGGGCTTTCAAAGTCCATTCGGAAAGGCCTTGCTTGGCGAGTGTGCCGGATCGTGCGGTCCAAGGGATGGACCGCATGCGTGCGCCCCGTGGATTGGCGGTCGGCTGTCCAACAAGCATCTTGTGGCGGCGCTGCAAGCCGCGACGCCTTATCGCGCCATGCAGGGCTTCTCTATGGAACGAAAACGATCCCCAAAAGGCCTTCTCGGCCAAAACCTTTATCCCTTGGTGCCGTTGAGATACGCGGCATCGAGAATGCCTGGAACGACGGGTCGTGTGGAAACGTCCGGAGGCGAGAAGTCAAAGACTTTGGCAAGAAAAAGGGTGATAATGCGAAACGTGGCTCCCCAGAGGACTTCCACGTGAGCGCCGTCCTGATACAAAAAGCATGAAAAATCCTGTGTCGGAGGGTCCACCGTTTCCTGGACTTCCGGATCCACATACAACCTGTAGCGGTAGTAATGCCCGGGATTCAGAAGTTGGCGCAGCGGGATGCTGACGATGCGCTCCACTTCCCAGTTGGGCACGAAACGCTGGGGCCGACCAATCCACCCCACCAATGGGTGAATGACGCGAACAAACAAACGCAACCTTTCTGCCGGCAAGGCTCCAAGAAATCGGACACCAAGGGGGTTGAGTCGCATCTCCTCCCAGCTTTCTCGTAAACCCGTGGCCAGCAGCAGGGCGAGCAGGCGAGCCGTCCGAGGGCAGTGGCGGCGCATCGCCGCCCAGTGGGGCCATCGAGCCAGAGGCAATCCCGGCAAGGAAAGTGCCCTGGCCAGCAGAGGATCCATTCGCCGTTCCACGGTGCCACCGGGGCAGCATAGGTCCCCGCTCTGGCGAACGCGCCGGGAACGGCGGTTGAGAATCAAGCAGGGCTCGTCTTTACATCCATTTTTGTCCAGACCGCAGCCCAGAAGCACAAGGACGCTGGAAGAGGTTTTCAGTTGCTTCCAAAAGGCCTCGGCGCACGAATCCTCGAAATGGCATGGAGCCAAGCGTTGAAGGATGCGGTCTTGCAAGAGATCCGGATGTGCCAGGATTGCATCCACATCGCCTTTGGCGGCAGAGGTTTTCATGGCTTCAAACCTGTCAGGGCTTCGTATTCGGCCCATTTCTTTTCCAAACGCCCGGCCGAGACCACGTAAGGTCTTTTCACTTCCGGCGCGAAAACACTGAGCTTGTATTCTTCTATCATCCAACGCATCGCGTCAAGGAACTCGCGAACCTGGGCCGGCGCGTCCGGCGCAAGGCTTTGGTGCGCCCTCTCGTAACGTGCCACAAAGGGAGCCACTTCGGCCCATTTCTGTCGATCCTTTTCCGGAGCCACGTAAGCCCTTTCGGCCCTCAGGGCCAACCCTCGAAGGTACCTCGGCAATTCCCGCATCACTCCGCTGCGATAACGATGCAAAAAATCCGTAGGGACCAATGCCGTCAATTCCTGTTCCACAGCCTGCAATCGTTCCAAGGCCATGGGCGTGGCCGCGCTTTTGGAGCGAAATTTCTCCAGCGTCTCGCTGACCTCCGCGCGGGCCCGGAGCACCGCAAGGATCTCAGCCCACAACTGCCTCGAGCGACTCCCCACCTGGGCCGGAAGATCCCGAATCTTTTGCCGGTATTTTTCTTCGTCCACGGGCTGCGGGTCGTGAAGGTCGAAAAGCTCTCGAAGCATGTAGAGATGCGCTTGTTTTTCCGCTTCGCCCAGATGGCCGAGAAAATGAACGGCGCTCAAAGGCAACAGCGACGGCGTGGATCCACAGCGCGCGCCCGATGGGGCCAGGACCCATTCCTTGCGAAGCCCTCTCAACAAAGGAGCAAAGGCATGCTGGTACAGGACAAGCAGCCCGTCTCGAGTGGCCTCTTGGGCTGAGTGCGCATCAGCAAAGAGACGAATAGACACGGTGGTCCCTTCCGCTTGAAGCCCAGGATAGGCGCAGCGCATGACACCGTAGGCGTCTCGTCCCAATTCGATTTTTTCTGGAATAGGCCCAAAATCCCAGGAAGTCAAGCCGGAGCGTTCCCACTGACGGCGCGCTTTGTCCCACACGGCATCGTGATGCACTTGAAGGGTCTGCTGTTGCAGCTGCGCCAAGTCTCGGCCCGCCTGCAGCACAGATCCGTCCTCGCCCACCACTTCAAAACGCATGCGCAGGTGATCGGGAAGAAGGTCCCGCGTCCATAGGGGCCGAGGGACATGGAGACCCGTCAGGTCCAGGACGGCCTGCTCCAAAGCGCTATAAAAATCGCCCTGTCCCCAAGAAAGATGAAGAAAGACTTTTCTTGCCGTTTCCGACACAGGGGCCAGTTGACGTCGAAGAGTTTTCGGCAGGTTCTTGAGCAGCACAAAAATCTTTTCTTCAAGAAACCCAGGAACCAGCCATTCAAAGTCGTCCGGTCGAAGACGTGTCAAAACATGAATGGGAACGGTGACCGTGACGCCGTCCGCCTCTTCTCCCGGACAAAAGCTGTAACGCAGGGGCAAACGACACTCTTTCAGATCCAGTGTATCCGGGTATTCCGCGAGTCCCCACGGGCCTGTGCCCTTCCGAAGGAGATCTTCTTCCTTCATCCACAGGATGCCGTCACCCCCCTGGGTTTTCAACCACTTGTCAAAGGAGCGAATATCGGACAACATGGGGATTCTTTGATCGTAAAAGGCGAAAACGTCCTCGTCATCAATGAGCATGCCTCGCCGACGCAGCTTGTCTTCCACATTTTCCAGCCTTTGACGCAGCTTTGCATTGTGTTCGTAAAAGCCGTAGGGCTTGGGCACCTCGCCTTCCACAAGGGCGGAACGAATAAAAATGCGGCGGGCTTCTGCGGCGTCGTACCGTCCGTAATCCACAGGCCTTTTGTCCACAATGGGTAGCCCATAGAGGGTCACCCTCTCGTAGGCGACCACACGGCCGCTTTTCTTTTCCCAGTGGGGCGACGACACATGGGATTTGATCAAATGTCGTCCCAAATCCTCCAGCCACGCAGGTTCAATGGTAGCGGCCATGCGCGCGAAAAGACGGCTTGTTTGAACGATTTCCGCCGCGACGATCCAATCCACGCCCTTGTTGAAAAGGCTTGAGCCGGGAAAGAGCATCATCTGGCGGCCTTTGGCCCCCACGTAAATATTTCTTTCCTTTTTCAGTCCCACGTGGCTCAAATAACCGCAGACCACACTGCGGTGAATGGCTTCGTAGGAAGCCGGCGCCCTGTCATCGCCTGTTCCTTTGCGAATCCCGACCTCTTCCAAAATGCCCTGGATTTCATCCACCAACTGCGCCCATTCGCGCATGCGACGGTACGCTAGAAAATGCTCTCGACAAAAGGCACGCAACTGAGACTGGGACGCCCCCTCTCGTCGCTTTTGTTCGTAGGCCTTCCAAATGTTAAGCAGTGTCAGAAAATCAGAACGGGGATCCCGAAACCGTGCATGGATGTGATCCGCCTGTTGCTGCTGCTCAAAAGGCCTTTCCCTCGGGTCTTGAATACTCAAGGCGGCGCACAAAACGGTCACTTCTTCCAAAGCCCCTTCCTTTTCCGCCTGCAGAAGCATGCGAGCCATGCGCGGATCCAGTGGAAAACGGGCCATGAGCCGTCCCAGATCCGTGAGGCGGTGATGGCGATCCACAGCGCCCAGTTCCATGAGAACGGCAAACCCATCCTTGATGGCGGCGGCAGAGGGTGGATTGAGAAAGGGAAAGGATCGAACGTCCCCAAAACGCCAGGCCAGCATCTTCAGGATGACTTCAGCCAGGTTGGATCGAAGGATTTCCGGAGGGGTATATTTGTGGCGGCTTATGTAGTCTTCTTCCGCGTAGAGCCGCACGCACAGGCCGGGTCCCGTGCGGCCGCAGCGCCCCGCTCTTTGATCGGCACTGGCTTGGGATATGGGCACCACCGGCAGTCCTTGGGTGCGGCTTCGTGGATTATACATGCCTAAGCGGGCAAGACCCGTATCCACCACATAACGGATTCCAGGAATGGTCACCGAAGTCTCCGCCACATTGGTGGCGACAACGATCTTATCCTGTGCAATCGGCTGAAAGACCTTTTCCTGATCCGCACCCGCAAGCCTTCCGTAAAGGGGCAAAACCGCGGCCGTGGATCCGTGCACCTCCTGTAAACGCGCGCATGCCTCGCGAATATCGTTTTCCGTGGGCATGAACACCAGAATATCCCCGCGACGTCCTTCCTTTCGCAGATCCCCGACAGCCTCCACCGCCAGATCCACCGCCGTGCTGTCTTCCTGCGCCATCGGGTCAGGAGGCCGGTAGCAAATCTCCACGGGATAGGTCCGACCCGTCACTTCGATCACGGGTGCGTTGTCAAAGGCTTTGGAAAAGCTTTCCGGGTCGATGGTCGCCGATGTGATGATCACCTTGAGGTCCGAATGGCGCGCCATGGCCTTGCGCAACAGGCCGAGAAGAAAATCGATGTTGAGGCTGCGTTCGTGGGCTTCATCCACAATCACCACATCGTAGGCTTTGAAATATCGATCCGCTTGGGCTTCCGCCAGAAGAATCCCGTCCGTCATGAACTTGATCCGCGTCACGCTTGAGAGCTTTTCCTGAAAACGAATCTTGTAGCCCACCAGGCCGCCGAGAGGCTCTTGAAGCTCTTGAGCCACGCGACGGGCCAGCGTCACGGCCGCAATGCGCCTCGGCTGGGTGATGCCGATGAGCCGACGTCGGCCCAGGCCCGCTTCCAGGCACATCTTCGGCAGCTGCGTGCTCTTGCCCGATCCGGTATCCCCCGTGACCACCACAACGCGATGCCGGCACAGGGCGTCAACAACAGCGTCCTTTTTTTCTGTAATGGGCAAATCGTCTGGATAGGACAGGCGAAGGGGCATCGTGAATGGAGTCGAGGACCTGTGCAAAAAGCCCTCAGAAGGCGCGCAGCGTTCCAAGGGCTTTTCACAAAACGGTGAAGCGGTCATGGCACGAACGAACCTAACGGGCAATCATGGCCCGCATCATGTCTCCGGCGTTTTGCGCATGGTTGGAGATGTTTCCCATGTATTCCACGAGGCGTACCAAATGAAAGGCCGAGGTGGCATGATCAAAGGGATAATTGAGAAAATCCGCAAGAAGCTTGCGTTCCACCTGGTCCGATTCAAATTCATATTCACGGATTTGCTTGATGGTGTTCTTGACCATGGCCCGATAATTTTCAGAAAAACTTTGAAAGTAGCTTTCGGCCGCAGCCACCATGGGATGCACCGATTTAAGCACACTGGTGATCTTGTCCACCATCAACAAAAGTCATCCACAAATTCATCGGGAATGTGCGTGTACCGATAAGAGAGCCAGTGCAGGGAATCCTGCGCCGAATCCAAAATCTTGTCCTGTTCTCGCAGATACCACAACAATTGGAATTTATCCATGGGAAGTAAGATCCATCGAGGCAGATGGCCTCGAATGTTGCGCTTGACAGCGTCCCCTTCGCTTTCCAGCAACGTGACGCGGTTATGGTATTTTTCAAAATCCGATGGCACTTCCTCCAGGTAGGAAAGAAAAGCCATTTTGAAAAGCGGCGCTACCTCCCGTATGATTTCCGCATGACGCAACAGACTCTCAAAGGGAGACTTACGAAAGATGGAGAAAAACGCCGAACGCATTGCCGGTCTCCTTATCTAGTTAAAAATCCACATCAGCGCCTTGAAAATCATCATGGTCGGTATGGCCGCCAGGGGCAAAGTGATCACCCAATAGATAATAATCTTAAAAACAACCTTGCAGTCAACCGCCGCCAAGCCGCCGCCAAGCCCCACGCCGATAACAGCGCCCACCGCCGCATGGGTGGTGGAAACAGGGAGGCCCATCTTTGAGGCCAAGAGTACGGAGGTGGCCGTGCCGAAATCCACGGCAAACCCTCGCGTGTTGGTCAGGGTCGTGATTCGGCTGCCGAGGGTTTCGATGACTCGGTATCCCCACGTGAAAACGCCAAGGGCGATAAAGAGGCCTCCACCGGCCAGAAGCCACGTGGGAACGGGCGTCGTCGTCGCCACGGACTGGGTGGCGTAAATCGCATAGATGCCGGCCACAGGTCCAACGGCATTGGCTACATCGTTGGCGCCATGAGCCAACGCCACATAGCACGACGTGAACACTTGAAAACGGCGAAAGATCTCTTCCACACCCTCTTCATCGAAACGCCGAATCGTACGGCCCAGCCATTCTTGAGCGACCAGGCCGAGCACGACCGAGATGCTCAAGGCTATGCCCAGGGCGTCCCAATCCGAGATCTGCAGCCTCTTGCCCAAAGGCGTCTTCATGAGAAACGAAGCCACCACGATGAAAAGCGTCGCCCCGGCAAAAAGGGGGCTCCAGCGAAGAGCCCTCGCGCAGGCGTTGCGCCGCGCCAAAATACTTTTTCGAACAAAATGAAAGATGAGAAAAGAAAGAACCCCTGAAAGAATCGGCGACACAATCCAGCTGGCGACGATGGCCGTGATTTTTGCCCAGACAATGGCTCGAAGTCCTCCGGAAACGATGCCAAAGCCGATAAGGGCCCCCACAATGGAATGGGTCGTGGAAACGGGAAACTGGCTCCATGTGGCGAAAAAGACCCAAAACGCCGCCGAAAGCAGGGCTGCCAGCATACCCAACATCATGACTTGGGGATCTTGCGTGATCTTTTCCGCTATCAAAATGTTTTCCCGAATAGTGGTCGTCACATGAGAACCCACGAAAGTGGCACCAATAAAATCCAGAGTACCTCCCAAAAGCACCGCTTGGCGCATTGTGATGGCTTTGGCCCCCACGGCGGTAGCCATGCCGTTGGCCACATCGTTGGCCCCGATATTCCAGGCCATATACGCGCCCGCCAACAGCCCCAAAACTAAGATCAGCTCGGACACGTGCACACCTTTGCACCTAAGGTTCGTCGGAAAAAGGCGTCTTAACAATGGCACTTAAGTCGGCGGATCTTTACAAAAAGGCGGCTTTCTGTCAATTGATGCTTTGCCGTCTGCTTCGAAAAAGGCGAGAAACCACGACGGGTGCCGCCTGATAAAACAAGCAAGAGGAGACATCGATGGGAGAGCCTTCTTGGACCACCCTTCACCTTGATGAAGCCTATGAGGTTGTGGCGTCCGCCATGGATTTGCATCCTCGCTGCGGGCTCGTCCTGGGCACGGGCCTGAGCGGCATGGCCGACGCTATGAGCGTTCAAGGAGAACTGCTCTATACGGCGGTGCCCCATCATCCGATCTCTACGGTGCCAAGCCACCAAGGACGCTACCTCTGGGGCACATGGGCGGGCGTGGAGGTGATGGTGCTTCAAGGACGCTTTCACCTGTACGAAGGCTACAGCCCCGTGCAGATTGCCTTTCCTGTCCGACTCATGGCACGCCTAGGCATTAAGGTCCTCATCGTGTCCAACGCCGCCGGAGGGTTAAACCCACGATTTGAGCCCGGCGATCTGATGCTGATCACGGACCACATCAACTTCACGGGACAAAATCCCCTGGTGGGTCCCAATGTGGACGCCTTGGGTCCTCGGTTCCCCGACATGACCGAACCGTATTGTCGAAGGCTGCAGGATATTGTTCGAAAAGAAGCTTTGAAGGCAGGCCTTCCGTTGCGAGAAGGGGTCTATGCGGGAGTGCTTGGGCCGAGCATGGAAACGGCGGCGGAAACCCGATTCCTGCGCGCTGCCGGAGCGGATGCCGTGGGCATGTCCACGGTGATGGAAGTCATCGCCGCCGTGCATGCCGGTCTGAAGGTCGTGGGTATCTCCGTCATCTCCAACGTCAACCGCCCGGACTGTTACGAGCCCGTGCCCTTGGAAAAAGTCATCGAAACGGCTTCGGCCGCCGGCCCCAAACTCATGCACCTCTTGGAACGCTCTTTGCCCCGCATCGCCACCACACTTGAGGACTCTGAAAACGATGGAAAAGACTCCCTGTGATCTGCTCATCGTCCATGGCCTCATCGTGACCCTGGATGATCATGGAACGGTTCTTGACGATGGAGCCGTCGCCGTTACCCACGGTCGCATCGAAGCCCTGGGAGCGACCGCGGAGATGAAACGCCGCTTTGCGCCCGACCATCTTTTGGATGCCCGCCAAGGTGTTGTGCTGCCCGGGCTCGTCAATGCCCACACCCATGCAGCCATGACCCTTTTTCGGGGCCTCGCCGATGACCTTCCCCTCATGGACTGGCTGCACCAACACATTTTCCCCGCCGAAAGCCGGCTCAATGAGGCCTGGGTCTACTGGGGATCCCTTTTAGGTTGTGCAGAAATGATTCTTTCCGGCACCACCACCTTTTGCGACATGTATCTTTTCGAACACAAGGTGGCACAGGCAGCCAAAGAGGCGGGCATGCGCGCCCTGGTCGGCGAAGTGCTCTACGATTTTCCTTCGCCTCACTACGGCCCTGTAGAAAACGGCTTGCGCTTCACCGAAGACTTGATTCTGCACTGGCGCGGTGATCCCCTGATCCGCGTGGCCGTGGAACCCCATGCCCCTTACACGTGTTCTGAAGAACTCTACCGCCGGTGTCTGGATCTGGCCCATCAATACAAGGTACCCATGGTCACGCATCTTTCGGAAAATGCCTCGGAGGTGCAACAGATCATGGCCCGTTACGGCCGCCGCCCCGTGGCCCATCTGGCGGCGCTGGGCGTGCTGCATGAGCGCCTCATTGCCGCCCATTGCGTCGACCTGGACGAAAGGGACATGGACCTTCTGGCGGAACACGGCGTGCATGTGGCCCATAATCCCGAAAGCAATCTCAAATTGGCCTCGGGATTCGCCCCCGTACCCCTACTGCTGCAACGGGGGGTCGCCGTTGCCCTAGGCACGGACGGCTGCGCCAGCAACAATAACCTGGATCTCTTTGGGGAAATGGCCACTTGCGCCAAGATCCACAAGGCTGTGGCTTCGGACCCTACGGTCATGAAGCCGGCCACCGTCCTGCACATGGCCACGCGAGCCGGCGCTGAAGCATTGGGTCTGAAGGAGACGATCGGGCAAATCCACCCGGGTTTTGCCGCAGACCTTATCGTAGTGGATTTTTCCGCGCCGCACCTGACGCCCGTCTACGACCCGGTAAGCCATCTCTTGTACGCGGCCAAAGCCTCCGACGTGCAGCACACGATCATTGGCGGAAAGGTGGTCATGGAAAACCGAACCCTGACCACCATCGACCTGGAACGGGTCTTGGCCGAAGTGCGGGCCATTGCTCGAACTTTACGCCCATGAGAGCTTCCATGCACGCCAACGAAAAACTTGTCGTCGATACGCTTCTGACGCGAGCGGATCACGTCCTCACGTGCGATCCATCCTTTCAGGTGTTCAGCCCCGGCGCCGTCGCCGTTCACCAGGGAACCATCGCCGCGGTCGGTCCATGCCGCGACGTGGAACAGCGCTACGAGGCGAAAGAGACGTGGACGCTTCACGGCCATATGCTTCTTCCCGGCTTGGTGAACACCCATGTCCATGGCGCCATGAGTCTTTTTCGAGGCGTGGGCGATGATCTCCCCTTGGACCGCTGGTTGCGTGAGCGCATCTTTCCTGCGGAATCCCGATTCGTGGGGCCGGAATTTGTGCGCCTTGGCACCCTTTTGTCTTGCGTGGAAATGATTCTCGGCGGCACAACGACCTTTTGTGACGGTTATTTCTTTGAAGAATCAGCAGCGGATGCGGCGGAACATATCGGCATGCGTGCTGTGTTGGGTCAGGGAGTTCTGAGTTGTCCAACGCCGGACGTGCCCGACCCGGCCCAGGCGGCCGATCGGGCGGCCGCTTTCCTCGAAAGCTTTTCCCGCAGGCCGTCCCGGCTGGTCCCTTCTCTTTTCTGCCACGCCACGTACACCTGCACTCCTGAAACCCTGCGATGGGCAAAGGCCCTGTGCCGAGACCATGGTTTGCTTTTCCAGATCCATGTTTCAGAAACGCTTTGGGAAACCCAAGAAATTCAGTCGCGATACGGCCGAAGCCCCGTGCGTCACCTGGAAAAGTTGGGCATCCTTGATGAAAGAACGCTGTGCGTCCATGCCGTCTGGGTCAATGAGGACGACCTGCGCACCCTGGCTCAAACTCGGGCCGCCGTCTCCCACAACCTGGAAAGCAACCTCAAACTGGCTTCCGGCATTGCTTCCCTACCGGCCATGCGGCAAGCAGGCATCACGGTCGGGCTGGGCACCGACGGATGCGCCAGCAACAATGATCTGGATCTCTTTTCGGAAATGAGTCTGGCCGCCAAAATCCATAAAGCAGTCTGCGGCGATCCCACAGTGTGTTCCGCGCGCGAGGTGTTGTTGATGGCTACGCGACAGGGAGCATGCGCCCTCGGTTTGGGGGGGGTCACCGGCAGTCTGGAAGTGGGGAAACGAGCGGATCTCGTGGCTGTTGATATCAACCAGGCGCACCTCACCCCCCTTTATGATCCCGTTTCGCACCTGGTCTACGCGGCACGATCCTCGGATGTGCGCCATGTCTGGGTCGACGGCGTTCCCATCGTTCGTGACGGCACGGTGCAAACCTTGGATGTTTCTCATGTTCTTGGGGAAGCTCGCCGAACAGCCCAGAGCATTCGAACGGTTTTGTTTCCCCCGTGAACGAGGGTCTCAGGAAGGAATATCCAAGCCGATGTCAATGGCGGGGGCTGAGTGGGTGAGGGCTCCGACGCTGATAAAATCCACGCCGCATTCGGCAATGGAACGCACTTTTTCCAGCGTGACTCCACCGGAGACTTCGAGAAGGGCCTTTCCCCGGGCCATGCCCACCGCCTGTCGAATGTCATGCAGGGGGAAATTGTCCAGCAGAACCACCTCCACCCCAGCATGCAGCGCTTCTTGAAGTTGCTCCAGGGTATCCACTTCCACTTCGATACGCAACGTGTGCGGCGCACGGGCACGCACACGCTCTACGGCCTGCCGAAGACCCCCTGCTGCGGCAATGTGGTTGTCCTTAATGAGCACACCATCAAATAAACCAAAACGATGGTTTCGGCCGCCTCCGTGCCGCACGGCCGCCTTTTCCAAGTCCCTCCACAGCGGCGTGGTCTTGCGCGTATCCAAAACGGCACATCCTGTCCCCCGAACCTCCTGGACCATGCGCCGCGTCAGGGTCGCAATGCCGCTCATGCGCTGTAACAGGTTCAAGGCGGTGCGCTCACCCATCAGAATCGACCGCAGGGGGCCTCGAAGTGTGCACAAGGTGGCTCCGGCATCCACGGCATGGCCATCGTCCTTTTTCACGGCACATTCCACCGTAGGGTCCAAGTGTTCGTAGACCAGGCGCACCACTTCTGTCCCGGAAACCACACAGGGTTCCCGCGTCACCATGTGCGCCACACCCCATGTCCCTTGGGGAACGGTCCCCAAGGTCGTCACGTCCCCCGGGCCCAGATCTTCTTCCAGTGCCCACGCAATCCTCTGGCGCAATGAAAGCATATCCCGTGAACCTTTAGGGGCCGCAAGACGGCCCAGCGGCCCCTTATCTGGCGACCCGGGTGGGAATGAGCCAATCGTCCATCGTGGGCGGTTGTCCCGAGATGAGCCGGCACACAGCCAGGTCCTCTCCAAAGAGGCGTTCCACTCGAAGTTGTCCTTTGGCTTTGCCCGGAATCCAGGCCGCCGGGGTTCCCGTCGGGGAATTCACCACTCGGCCTTCTTGAATGACCTCCAAGAGATCGCCGACCATGAGGCCGGACCGGTGCCCGGCACTCACGAAATACTCTCCGTTTTGGTCGGAAAAGACATGGGTCGTCCAGGGCATAAGGCCCTTGTGATCCAAAGCCTGTTCGTAGCTTCGCCGCACCACCAGTTCCAGAAACGTGTTCACGTCGGCTTCTTCCTTTAAAGGCATTTCCATCTGTTGCAGCGGAAACCGATACCCGATGCCCGCATCCACCACCCCGAATCGTGCCTGGGCTGTTCCGGGATAGGTGCTGGGTACCGTAAGGGATTCCACCAGGGCGATAAAGCGCGCTCCCGGATAAACGGCCGTGATCCGAACGATGCATCCAAGATCATGGCGCTGCAGGCAATCCGTCTGGGACAGCACTTGTTCCAGGTCTCGATGATGCACAAACAACACGTCATAGGTCACCGAGAGGCGATCGGCTTGAGAAAGAAGGCGATCCGCCAGATACGACGGCACGCCCTGCGTGTCCATCAGAAATCCGACTTTCCATCGCAGCACATCGCCGGATAAGGGTTGTGCACGGCGGCCTTCAAAGACGGCGGCTTCGAGCTTGGCCAGTCTTTTTTCCTGGGCCTCTTGAGACTCCTTGACGGCTTGGGTCGATTCTTTTCCAGATCCGGCAAGCACATCGCTAAGGACGAAAGGTTTCAGATCCTGGCGTTCCCGAAAATAGTCTCCGGAAAGCAGAAAGGGATGATCCAACAGAATCTCCCGAACCTCCGCCGCCGAATACTTTTGGCCCGGCGCCTTTTCTCGAGTGACAATGTCCGGAGACGATGCACACCCGGCTGCACCCGCAACAAACAAGAGGATGAGCATAGATACCTGACGGCGAACCGACACGGCTTTCATGAAATTCGCTCCCGCCTCATGGGCTTCAGTGAAAAGAAAGGGGGTATAGCGGCCAAGGTCAGCCTACTATACCCCGGTTGGGCTCCCTGTGTTAAGGGAAAGAAGAAACCTAGCCTTAGAAGTTCCAGACGAGTTCCGCCGCAATGCGGGAAGCCGTGTCGTCGCTCTTGGCACCCAGCGCCGCGGTCACATCCTCGATGACTTCTCCAGGGAAGAAGAACGAGGCCTGGCCTTTAACAAAAACGTTCTTGTGCAGCGCCACCGTCAGCTCGTTGTCCCATTCGGTGCCCACAAAGCCGGATTTCACCCAGGTCTCGGCGTAGGGGTACACGAAGCTCTTCACCTTGATATCCTCGTTCCACCAGAAATTGTTTACATTGGTTCGGTAAATGATGAATTTTTTGGGTGCCGCCGTCAAACCTAGGCTCACCATGGTCAAACCGGGGTTGTCGCCGCGGCCGTTGCCGTAACCTGCGAAGTTCTGCAAACCGCCGGTGAAGATGGGGGTTCCGTTGCCGTAAAATTCCGGCTGGTATCCGTACAGGGCCGTCCCCAACACGTAGTTGGTGTCGGCGATGATGGTGTTCTCACCACCCCAGCGGTTGGAAAAGCGTTGCGCGTTTTCAATGCCGTTGTAGCCTTCCAGCTTGTCGTCGTTGGGGTCGTCATCACCCGAAGTGTACATGACGCCGACATGCGGCTTGACGCTGAATCCGATCCAGTCTTTGAGCTCCAGAGCCACATCGGCCGCCAGGGCATAGGCCGAGATGTCATAGCTGCTGTATTTAAGTTTCTGCACGTTGTCTGCGGAACCGAATTGGTACGCCCCCTCCAAGAAGAGCTCCACCGGGCCGAAATTCCCCACATAGTACGAGGCGATGTGATGGGAATCGGTTTTCGGGTTGCGGCCGCTCACCGTCTTGGTCGCTCCGTAAGCAAAAGGAAAATCCGGATCAGTGCGGTCCGGAGCGGAACCGTCCAAGCCCAGAAGATCGTAAACCTTGGCCATGGAAATGCCTGTGGCCGATCGAGCCGCTGCCCAGGCCGCCGTGTAAAAATCCCGCACGGGAATGGAACGAATGCGATCGTAGCCGTAGAAGAACTTCACTTTATGCTTGTCGGTGATTTTGTAATTGACATAGGCGGCCAAAAGATCGCGGTCCTCATCGTTGGCCGCAAATTCATACTTGCCGATGGTTCCCGTAAGACTGGTCTGAAAGTTGTTTTCGGCCAATTTGAAGTAGCCGATGCTGTAGCTTAGAGATCCCGCCTGCCCATCCAACCAGAAACCCGGGTTGTCGTCGGCGTAGACCATGGAGGCGCCATCATTGTGGTCAAAGCCCCACACGTCCCATCCGGCGTGTAACCGCGTTTCATAAGGTAAAGCCACGCTTACGTTGAGGCGTTCCAATCCGAAGTTGCTGTTGTCGCCGCGCCCACCCCGGTTGTCCACCGTGTCCGTGTCGAGGGGCCGATCGAATTCCAAGGCTGCGTAAAAAGACCATTTGCGGTCCGAAGGCATGGCGTTGAAAAAAATCTTGTCCTCATTGCGAATGTATCCGCCCCGCACCGTGCCGCCTTCGTTGCTGTGCGTCTCAAATAGGCTTCCGGTGTACTTGCCTCCGAAAAAGCTCTTGCCTTTTAAATTGTCGTTCATGCCGAAATCCCAATTGGATTCCGACGTAGGAATGAAACGCACCAAGGCGCCAAAGCTCATCATGATGTCTTTTTTGGTGGCCACACTCACACTGCCCGGACCCACAATGACTTCTTCGGTAATGTCTTTTGCCGGCTGCGCTCCAATGGTCGAACTTGCCGTGAGCACCATAAAGACGGCCAGCCCCACAACTACGGCACGTCCTCTCCAATTCATGGCTTCCCCCTCTTCATGAGTTTCCAATGGCGATTTCGTACCTCCTTGATAGCCCCCTCTCGATCCTTCGGAACTTCGCCTTCCGCTTCCCTTGCATCCCCCCTCTCCGGGCCCGGTCTTTTCTATTTGGCAACGCGGCAGGCGTTGCCACGCACAAAAGCTGGGCCTTTTAAGGCGCACGTCCCACATGTTCGTCCTTTTACTGTGCACTTAACGTTCGCGTCAATAAAAAAACCGGGCTTGCTTTGCCATTAGATATCTTATAGGTTTACATATAAACTGATGCTCCAAGGCTTTCGGAAGGCCGAGGGGGCACGGGGGTCAAGGGAAAAAGGTTGCGTGCAGCGCCGCAGGTCATCAATGGGCGTTGCATGAGGATGGCGTCGGAAAACCATGCCACGGGAACGGGAAGGGCGCTTTCCTTTTAGTGGTCATGAGATCCTTGTGCTGGCGGAAGCTATTCGCATCGCCGAGGAGCTCATTAGTGATCATTTCAAGATTTCCACCTCGCAATGGAAGCGGTACCGCTACGACATTCAGTCACTTAAGGATTTACGCGCGGAAGAAATCACCGACCACGCTTTTGCTCAAATTCGCCGATATACGTTCCCCCCCCACGACAAAACCCTTGCCAGCCGTCACGGCGACTATTTCAAGATTTGCCTGCAGGATCACGTCATTCGCAAAGCCCTGTCTCGAGACCCTCCACTGAACTTGCTTCCCTTAGCCACTTACATTGTGACTCACGAACTGATCCATGTTTTGCGCTTTGCACGGTTTCTTCAGCGCTTTGAAGCTCCTGAGAAGGAAAGAGATTTAGAGGAAGGCCGCGTCCACGCACAGACCCTTGCCTTGTTGAAGGACTCTAAAATTCCCGGCATCCAGCCCGTCTTGACGGCCTTCCGTGCGTGCCCTTTTATGGAAACTTTCATCACTCGGGGAATGGAAGGTAAGCTTTCTCATTGACGCTTCTCGGGCCATTGGGTAAATAGAGCCCCTCATCGTGCAAGGGCGGCTGTGCCAGAGGGCATGGCCAATAATCTTTTTTTAGGGCATCGAACAATGCTCAAGTGCATGAGGAGGCTGAGTGATGGCCCGGCACAAAAAGATTGAACGCCGCAGGGAGTTGGAACGCCGCCGCCGACGGCGGGAAAAGAGAAAGAAACTGAGAGCCAAGGGGCTGCTTCCGCCGGTGGAAACCGCACCCAGCACTTAACCTTCATCATCCCAACGGGTCATCTTCATGGGTCTTCAGAGCGGCACGGTGACCTTTACATGTTTCCATCTGCCGGATCCTTCCGTCGCGGATCTGTGGTCTTTCATCGACGAAAGTCTCCGCGAGGGTGCTTATCGTAACGGCTCGCAGGGTGAGGCTTCAGCCAAGGGGTTCGCCTGCTGGGAAGACCTTTTTGATGCCTCTGTCCCCTTTGCAGGCTACCACAAAGGGGAGTATGTGGCCTTTCAGTTTCGGTGGGATCAACGGAAGGTGCCACCCCTGGTGCTGAAACAATATGAGCGCGAAGCGGTGCAAGCGTATCGCGCCGAACACGACGGCAAGCTGCCACCTCGCCATGAACGCCTCAAGATCCGGGAGGCCATTCAGAACCAACTGTTGGAACGCGTTCTGCCACAGCCATCCGGGTGCGACGTCGTATGGGCGCCGGCCCAATGCCGGCTCCTTGTGGGCACGGCAAGCCTAAAGATGCTGGAAGCTTTTTTGGAGCATTTCGCGCGGGTTTTCAAGCTTCATCCAATTCCCCTTTATCACGTGCAATGGGCCTTACATGGGCTGTCCTTGCCGGAGAATCTGAAGGATGCCCTCTCAAGACTCGTCTCCGTCAAATCTCCCCACGCCATGCATGAAGGCCGTTTTCTGGGATATGAATTCCTCACATGGCTCTGGTACCAGGCCGAATGCCGGCAAGGTCGCGTGCCTTTGGAACGAGGCGACTTCGCCACGGTGGCTTTGGGGGGAAAAGTGGTCCTAAGCCGGCAGGACGATGGCAAGGAACGGGTCATTTGCACGACGCAGGCCGGCGCCTTGGATGAAGCGCGCACGGCCTTGCGGCAGGGCAAGATGGTGGAAGAAGCCCAGTGGATGCTCATGACGGCGGATAACG
This sequence comes from Desulfosoma sp., assembly GCF_052743555.1. Taxonomy (NCBI): domain Bacteria; kingdom Pseudomonadati; phylum Thermodesulfobacteriota; class Syntrophobacteria; order Syntrophobacterales; family Syntrophobacteraceae; genus Desulfosoma; species Desulfosoma sp. The sequence goes on along the minus strand of NZ_JBRAHS010000003.1, from coordinate 125,771 downwards.
AATACACCTTGACGCTGGACCGTGATCTCTGGGCCGTCAAGGGCCTCAAAACGCCGAAACAAATCCCTCATGCGGAAGAAATGGATTCGGACGCTCGGTTCTTGGAAAGGATGTTTTTCATCGACGAGGTTCTGGGCGTTCTTAACGCCGCCTATGGGGAATTTCTGTCGGCACGTCTGAGTTCTTCCTGGGTTTCGGACGTCTTTCCTGCGCTAAGACATTGGATTGAAGGCGGGCCCACTTCGGAAAACCATGACGTGGCCTGAAGCCCTTCGAGTCTTTCAGAACCTTGCTGCCGCGCATCCCCTGAGTTTTTCCCTTGCGCTTCTTACGGCCGCGTCTCTTGGCGCCGTCTATTGGATGCGTCGACGGTTGCGCCGCCACTGGCAGACCCTGCTGGAAGAGGCTTCGGAAGAGCCTTTTCGGTTTCTCGAGGAACCTTCCCTGAGCGAAAAGGATCGGGCCGCCCTTCGCTATCTCAAAGCCGTGCGCCAAAAAGTCTGGTCCCAGCCCGACCAGGACGTCACCCTTTCCTTCGATGCCTTTTTTTCTCTAGCTCAGGACATTGTCCGCACCATCGCTTCCATTTATCACCCGGACAAGGACGAGGCCCAATACCAGGCTTCTTTGAAAGACCTGCTGGCACTGTGCCGGCGCATCGCCTCCCGGCTGGAGGCCGTGGTGCAGCGCGGGCCTCTTCGGCTCCTTTCCAGCCGCCCCATCGGGCACTACCGAGCCCTTTACAAAACGTATCGACGCGTCCATGCATCATCGCTGGTGCAGTCCTTGAAAAAACACAAGGGGCTTTACAAGGCGGCGAAAGTCCTATGGCATCTCAAGAATTGGAAAAATCCTTTCTATTGGGTGAGCCGAGAATTGTCCAAGGAAAGCCTGCAGTGGCTTGTGCGCTGGTTTACTATCGCCATGATCAACCAAGTGGGGAAGGAAGCCATGCGCCTTTACGGGCAACACGGCTTCGCCGACGATGAGGAAAGGGACCTGGTGCTGGCCTGCCTGAAACTGCACAGCCTGTGCGCCTCCCAGAAGCCGCCGCAGAGGGAAGAAGCTTTGCGGGCGTGGGTGTCGTTTGTGTGTGACCTGCCGGTTCTGGATGCGGCCGCAAAGATTCGCGTCCTGCGCCAAGCTCTGGAAAGGGGCGGGGACGACGTTGTTGTGGCTGAATCTTTTCGAACACGGCGAGGCGAGAGCTGGTATAAGAAAGGACTGCATCAATTGGACAGGCCTTTTCCATAAAGACAGTTCACAGGAAAGGCGCAGAGTGTTAGAGTTGGAAAAAAATCCGCCGTGCCCATAAAAGGGTTTCACGTGCGGTAGATTTGCAACCTTTGCGCACAAAGGTTGCCACAGAGGAGGAAGCCTTGAGCCCTTTTTATAAGAATCTCGCCTTGTGGCTGGTCATCAGCCTCGTGGTCATTTTGCTTTTCAACATGTTCAATCAACCCCACACAACGCGCCTGGAAACCACCTACAGCCAGTTTCTCGATGCCGTGCGCAAAGGCGAAGTGGCGCAAGTGACCATTCAAGGGGATCACATTCTCGGCGTGTATGTCAACGGCAGCCTCTTTCGCACGTACGTGCCCCAAGACCCCGACCTTATGCGCATTCTTAGGGAACGGGGCATCGAGATTCAAGCGAAACCCAAGGAAGAATCTCCGTGGTACATGACCATTTTGATCAGTTGGTTTCCCATGCTGCTCCTCATTGGTGTTTGGATTTTCTTCATGCGTCAAATGCAGATGGGCGGCGGAAAGGCCATGAGTTTCGGAAAGAGCAGGGCTCGACTTTTGAGTGAAGACGCCCGGAAAGTCACCTTCAAGGATGTGGCCGGAATCGACGAAGCCAAAGAAGAGCTGCAGGAGATCGTCGAGTTTTTGAAAGATCCGAAGAAATTTACGCGCCTTGGAGGGCGCATTCCCAAGGGGGTGCTGCTGGTGGGCGCCCCCGGCACCGGCAAGACGCTTCTGGCTCGGGCCATCGCCGGGGAAGCGGGAGTGCCGTTTTTCAGCATCAGTGGATCGGATTTCGTGGAGATGTTCGTCGGGGTCGGGGCTTCGCGCGTGCGAGACCTTTTTATGCAAGGAAAGAAATTTGCTCCGTGTATCATTTTTATCGACGAAATCGACGCCGTAGGGCGGCATCGTGGGGCGGGTCTTGGGGGAGGCCACGATGAGCGGGAGCAGACATTGAACCAGCTGCTGGTGGAAATGGACGGGTTCGAATCCAACGAAGGGGTGATCCTTATTTCGGCCACCAACCGTCCGGACGTGCTGGATCCGGCGCTGCTTCGACCTGGCCGGTTCGATCGGCAGGTGGTGGTGCCTGTACCCGACATTCGTGGTCGTGAAGGCATTCTGGCCGTGCACCTGAGAAACAAACCGCTGGCCGACAATGTGGATGTGAGAGTCCTGGCCAAAGGCACGCCGGGTTTTTCGGGAGCCGACTTGGAGAATCTCGTCAATGAAGCCGCCCTTCTGGCCGCGCGGCGGAATAAAGACAAGATCGAAATGGCCGACTTTGAAGAAGCCAAAGACAAGGTCATGATGGGGTTGGAACGCAAGAGCATGATCCTCAGCGAAGAAGAAAAGAGAACCACCGCTTATCACGAAGCGGGACACGCTCTGGTGGCACGGCTTCTGCCCGGAACGGATCCCGTCCACAAAGTGACCATTATTCCTCGAGGCCGAGCCCTCGGGCTCACCCAACAATTGCCTCAGGACGAAAGGCACACTTACCCCAAGGAATACCTGCTTAACAGCATCGCGATTCTCATGGGCGGCCGAGCGGCGGAAGAAATCGTCTTCGGCCATCAGACCACGGGAGCGTCCAACGACATTGAACGGGCTACCCAATTGGCTCGGCGCATGGTGTGCGAATGGGGCATGAGCGAACGCATGGGGCCTTTGAGCTTTGGAAAGATGGACGATCAAGTCTTTCTGGGCCGAGAAATCGTGCAGCATCATCGGGACTACAGCGAACAGACCGCCATTCAAATCGACCAGGAAGTGCGACGAATCGTGGAAGAAAATTACAAGAAAGCCAAAGATCTTTTGGAAACCCATCGAGACGTTCTCGAAGCCGTGGCCGCTGCCTTGCTGGAAAAGGAGACTTTGGAAAATCATGATATTGAAAAGATCCTTGCCGACATTCGGCCGGACCTGGCCCGACCTGCACCAGCGGACGACACGGCCTCCCAGACATCGACCCCGTCGCGCCACCCGCCATGGGAACATGCCTCGAACACCGGCGCCAGGGGTCCGGAGGCTTCGGCAACGGCACCCAACGATGCATCATCCGATGAGGTCGGTCTCCCCACAACGGACGTCGAAGCTTCGGGAGCCGGCGCCAAATGAACGTGGGACCGCGACCTGTTTTTCACCTGCGGCTGCGATCCCGCCCGTGGGTGCTCGGGCACCGCACCCTGATCATGGGTATCGTCAATGTCACTCCGGATTCCTTTTCCGATGGGGGAACATGCGCAACGCGCGATGCGGCCGTCGCCCACGGACTGCAATTGGTGCGGGACGGTGCCGATATTTTGGACATCGGTGGCGAATCCACCCGCCCCTTCTCCGACCCCGTGCCATTGGAAGAAGAGCTGCGACGCGTCCTTCCGGTGATTGAAGAGCTTCGCCGCCACACGACCGTTCCCATTTCCATTGACACCACCAAGGCCGAAGTGGCTTATCAAGCCCTCAAGACCGGAGCGGACATCATCAACGATGTGAGCGCGCTGCGCTTTGATCCGGAGATGCGCGCCGTGGCGGCCGAATTCGGCGTGCCGCTCATCCTTATGCACATGCTCGGCACGCCAAAAACCATGCAGCAGTCTCCGCACTACGACGCCTTATTTTCGGAAATTATTCGATTCCTTGAGGAACGCGTTGCGGCGGCCGTGGCAGCAGGTGTGGACCGCAACCAAATCATTGTGGATCCTGGAATCGGTTTTGGTAAAACGGTGACCCACAATCTGCGACTCATTCGAGACTTGGACACCTTGGCCGTCTTGGAACGCCCTATTCTCCTCGGCGCTTCCCGAAAGAGCTTTATCGGCACTGTGCTGAACGCTCCCGTGGAAGACCGGGAGCTGGGGACGGCCGTTGTGCACAGCCTTGGCATCATGGCAGGAGCCCACATGGTGCGGGTCCACGATGTGGCTTTTCACCGGAACGCCGTGCTCATGGCCGATGCCTTGCGTGACGCTTTGTGGACGGAAGATGCCAAAGCCTAGGACGATGTAGGAGCTTCCCCATGGGCAAACTTTTCGGTACCGACGGCATTCGAGGCATAGCCAATCAGTTTCCGATGACCACGGACATCGCCATGAAGGTGGGCATTGGAGCGGCTTATTTGTTCAAGAGCCGCCACCGAAGGCCCAAGATTGTGATCGGCAAGGACACCCGTCTGTCCGGATACATGATCGAAAACGCCATGACGGCGGGCATCTGCGCCATGGGCGTGGATGTACTTCTTTTGGGTCCTTTGCCGACGCCGGGCATCGCCTTTATCACCGCCAACATGCGGGCCGATGCCGGTATTGTCATTTCCGCTTCGCACAACCCCTACGAATATAACGGCATCAAAATCTTCGCCAGCACGGGTTTCAAACTGCCCGACGACGTGGAAGCCGAAATTGAAAGACTGGTATTGAGCGGCGAGGTGGAATCGCTTCCGCGGCCGAACGTCGCCGAGATCGGTCGCGCTCGAAGGATTGACGACGCGCAGGGCCGATACATTGTTTTTCTCAAAAACACCTTTCCTCGAAACCGGACCTTGGAAGGCTTACGCATCGTCCTGGACTGCGCGCATGGTGCCGCCTATAGGGTGGCCCCTTCCGTTTTTGAGGAGCTCGGAGCCCAGGTGATTCTCATAGGCGACCGGCCCAACGGCAAAAACATCAATGAAGGGTGCGGATCTCTGCATCCGGAGAGCATGGCTCGATTGGTTCGCGAACATCAAGCCGACGTCGGTATCGCCTTTGACGGGGATGCGGATCGCGTCATTTTGGCCGATGAAAAGGGGGAGATCCTAGACGGGGACCAGGTCATGGCCATTTGCGCCAAGCATCTCGCGGAAAAAGGAAAGCTGTGCAAGCGAACGGTCGTGGCCACGGTCATGAGCAACATGGGCTTGGAGGTGGCCTTGCGGAACATGGGCATCTCCCTGGTTCGAACCGCCGTGGGCGACCGCTACGTGGTGGAACGCATGACCCAAGACCAGCTCAATCTGGGTGGGGAACAGTCGGGCCACATCGTCTTCATGGATCACAGCACCACGGGGGACGGCATTCTTTCCGCCTTGCAGGTTCTTTCCGTCATGCTGGAAGCCGACAAACCGCTTTCTGAACTCAAGGCCATTATGGAGCGATTCCCGCAAACCCTAAAAAACGTGAGGATCGCTCGAAAAAAGAACATTCAGGATATTCCGGAAATCATGGGGCAGGTGGAACGCGTGAAAAAATTGCTGGGCAACGACGGGCGCTGCCTCATTCGCCCTTCCGGCACAGAACCCGTCATCCGCATCATGATCGAAGGTCGAGACGAACAGCGCATTCAAGAAATGGCGGAAGATCTGGCCCAGCTTATCGAAAAGCATTTGCATTATTCCTAAGAGCCTGTCCGAGAATGGCTTTTTGGAGGCGTTTTCGTTTCCTTCTGTAGGAGCGCCGCAAGGCGCGATCAGGCATCGCCGCTTGCGGCGCTTTCACGGAAGGTGTTCTCGAACAAGCCCCTAGACACCGCTGTGAGCGCGTAGGAGATCTTAGACGCATGTTGCTGGTTATGGACGTGGGCAACACCAACACGGTACTGGGTCTCTTTGAAGGGGACACACTCGTGCATGATTGGCGCATTCGCACCGAAGTCCACATGACCGTGGACGAATACGGCATTCTATTAAAAAATCTTCTGGAAACCCAAAACCTGCCCCTGAGTGTCGTCACCGATGTGATCGTGTCCAGCGTCGTACCGCCTGTGCTGAACCACATCGAGGGGTTTTGCCGCAAATACTTCGAGACGGACCCCCTTGTGGTCGGGCCGGGCATTCGCACCGGCATGCCCATCCTTTACGATAACCCCAAGGAAGTGGGTGCCGACCGCATTGTCAATGCCGTGGCGGCTTACGAAACCTTTCGGTCGGCCGTCATCGTGGTGGATTTCGGCACGGCCACGACCTTTGACTATGTGTCGGAACGAGGGGAGTACATGGGGGGGGTGATCTGCCCGGGCATTCTCATTTCCTGCGAAGCCCTGTTTCAAAAGGCATCCAAACTGCCTCGAGTGGAAATCTTTGCCAAGCCCAAGTCCCTCCTTGCCAAGAACACCATCGCTTCCATGAACGCCGGCATCGTCTACGGCTATGCGGGTCTGGTGGAAGGCATCATTGCCAGAATGAAACGCGAAATCCAAAAGCCGCTCGCGGTCGTGGCCACAGGAGGCTTGGCCCCTTTGATTGCCAGTGAGTGCCCCGCCATTGAAAAAGTCGACGACTTTCTTACGCTCAAGGGCTTGAAAATCCTCTTTGAAAGGAATCGACGCTGATTATGCCTGTGTTGCGCTTTCGCCGTGCCGTCACCGCCCATTTGCTTAAACCGCGGCGATTGCAACCGGGCATGACGGTCTGCCTGACGGCTCCGGCCGGCACCTTTCCGGCAGCATCGGTGCAACGGGTCCAGAGCCTATTGGAGGCGTTGGGGTACATCGTCCGCGTCGGTAACCATGTTCTTGAGCGGTGTCGATATCTGGCCGGAGAAGATGCCCATCGGGCCCGGGATCTGTGGCAGGCCCTGACGGACCCCAAGACCGACGCCGTTTTTTGCCTTCGAGGAGGCTACGGATGCAGCCGGCTGCTTCCACGCCTTGCCTTTTCCCAAATGCATGGGGCAAGCAAGATTTTTCTCGGTTACAGTGATGTGACCTTTCTTCATGCCGCATTGGCATCCTGGGCCGGTTGGATCACTTTTCACGGCCCCAACGCGGCGGAATGGGTGAATCGTCCCGGCGACTGTTTGGAAACACTGGCCTTTCTGGAAGGGCGCACGCCGTTTGCCTGGTCTTTTGAAGCGCACCAGGTCCTTTACCCCGGCCGAGTCTGCGGGCGCCTCGTGGGAGGGAACCTCACCTGCCTCACGCATCTCGTGGGAACACCCTTTGCCCCTACCTTTGAGGGAGCGCTGCTTTTTCTGGAAGACAAGAACGAAGCCCCCTACCGAATCGACCGGATGTTGGTGCATCTGGCTCAGGCCGGCGTTTTTGAAGCGGTTCAAGGTGTCGTCTGCGGCGCCTTCGTGGGTTGCGGCGACTCGGAAGAAATTCGAACCCTTTTTCGTGAACACGTGCTTTGTTATCAAATCCCTGTGGTGATGGATCTGCCTTTCGGGCACGGCAGATGGAACCATGTCCTGCCGCTCGGCGCCGTTTTTTGTTTGGACACCACGGCTCGGCATTTTCATCTTGTCGACACGCCTTTTCGCGAGCCATGAAAACCTTGGAACAAAGGATCTCTTCTTTGATGCAAAGGGCTCTGGCCGAGGGAGTCTTCTCCGGGGCCAGCGTGCTTGTGGGCCATGGAGATACCGTGGTTTTTTCCCGCTGCTGGGGAACCACGTTCGTGGGGCCTGCGGCTCGTTCTGTCACTGCATCCTCTCTTTTTGACCTGGCTTCCCTCACCAAACCCATCGCGACAGCCAGTCTGGTCATGGTTTTGGTCCAAGAAGGCCGAATCCTGCTGGAAGATACCTTGGACCGTATCTTTTCTTATCGTCTTGTTCCCAGAGACAAACGATCCCTGACCGTGGAGCAGCTGCTTTTCCACAGGTCCGGTCTACCCGCCTACAAACCCTATTTTCGAGAACTCATGGAAGTCCCTCCTGAGCGCCGTAAGGACACGCTTCTGGAATGGATTCTTCGCGAACCCCTGGTGGCTCCACCCGGCACGCAGCGTCTTTACAGCGATCTGGGCTATATGCTCCTAGGATGGATCTTGGAAGAGGTGTCGGCAACGTCCCTGGACGCTCTGTTTGAGCAGCGTCTGCCATGCGCGGAAAGACCTTGGCACCTTGGATACCGCCGACTCATGGCCCTTTCGGCAACGGAAATGCCGTCTCTGGCTCTTGACCGCCCCCCAAAAAACCACACTGAGTGCGTGGCCACGGAACACTGCCAGTGGCGAGGCCGTCTGCTGCAGGGGGAAGTGCATGACGAAAACGCCTATTGCCTGAACGGCGTCGCAGGCCATGCCGGACTTTTCGGCACTGCACAGGATATTTGGCAATGGAGTCAAAACCTCAAGGCCCTTTTTGCCCCCCGGTGGCGTCTCGCCTTTGATGTTCCCATCGCTCAGGGTTCCAGTGCGGGACGTCACTTTTCCCAAAACACCATAGGACACCTGGGCTTTACGGGAACATCTTTTTGGATGGATCTGGATCAAGAAATCACGGTCATCCTCTTGACCAACCGCGTTCACCCTGACCGCCGCGACGACCGCATTCGTCGCTTTCGCCCTCTTTTCCACGATACCGTGATGGAATCCATGCTCGGGACGCCGAGTGGTCTGCATGTTCCGATGGAGAAGGCTTAATATGAAAAGCGCAACCTCGACCCATTTCAGCTGGCCTACACGACTGTACTTCATGGGCATCAGTGGCATCGCCATGGGCACTCTGGCCGCCATGTTGAAAGATGAAGGCTATGAGGTGTTGGGCTCGGACACTCAAGTGTATCCTCCCATGAGCACCTTTCTGGCCCACAAGGGCATTGCCGTGCTTTCGGGATGGAACCCGGAAAACCTCGACCAAACAAGGCCTCAGGCCGCCGTTGTGGGCAATGTGATTCGAAAAGACAATCCGGAGGCGCAGCGGGCCTTACAACTGGGGCTTCCTCTGTGGTCAATGCCCCAGGCTTTGGACCACTTTTTTTTCCCAGGCCGAAAAAACCTGGTGGTGTGCGGAACCCACGGCAAAACCACCACGAGTGGCCTTTTGGGTTGGATTCTCGAACAGGCCGATCTGGACCCGACAGTCTTTGTGGGCGGTTTTGTGCGGGCGTGGCATCGAAGTTATCGCATCGGCCGAGGGCCCTTCATGGTCTTGGAGGGCGATGAATACGACACGGCCTTTTTTGACAAGCAGGCCAAATTTCTCCGTTACAAGCCGTGGCTCGCTGTGGTGACCAGCATTGAATTTGACCATGCGGACATTTATTGCGACCTGGAACATGTCATGGAGGCATTTCGAGCCCTGAGCCGGCTCATTCCTCAAGACGGATACCTGGTGATCCATGGCGACGACCCTGGGTGTGCAGAACTCGCCGCCTCGTGCACGGGAACAGTTGTCACCTACGGCACATCGCCTCAATGCCAATGGCGCCTGGTGGACTTTGCCCCCCAGAATGGAGCCGCGGTCTTCACCGTCCTATCCCCCGACGGCGCACCATACCGGGTCACCTCCGCGCTGCCGGGACACCACAACGCCTTGAACACCATCGCCGCCATGGCCGTCTGCCGGCTTTTGAACGTTCCCATGGAAAGAACTCTCACAGCGATCGGCCGTTTCAGCGGCATGAAAAGACGCCAGGAAGTTATCTACCAGGCGAACGGAATCGTCGTGCTGGACGATTTCGCGCATCATCCCACGGCGGTCAGAGAGACCATTCAGGCGGTCAGAACCTTCTATCCCCACCGAAGACTGCTCGCTGTCTTTGAGCCTCGCACTAACTCCAGTCGGCGCCGTTTTTTTCAAAACGAATACGCCCACGCCTTTCACGGCGCTTTCTGGGTGGGCATCAAGGAACCCAAAGGGTTTCACACCATAGCGGTTGAGGAGAGACTCAACACGGAACAATTGGTCAAGGACATTCAAGAGGGCGGCACGGCGGCCCGTCTCTTTGTGGAAGGAGAACCGGTGGTGCCGTCGTTGCTCGAGCATATTCGCCCGAAAGATGTGGTGCTTCTCATGAGCAACGGCAGTATGGACGGGCTGCCCATGGAACTCTGCCAAGCCTTGCCGGCACAAGAAAAAGCGGTTTTGATCCAGGAAAGGGATTAAAAAGCCTTTAAGCCGGAAAGTAAGGCACGCCTCGTGACAGCCAAAGATATGGGAAGAATTCTGGTCCACGCCTGTTGTGGTCCCTGCCTGCTGTATCCTCTGGAGGTTCTGCACGCCGCAGGCTGGAAAATGCACACCTTTTTTTACAACCCGCACATTCAGCCGTACCAGGAGTGGCAAAGGCGGCTGGAGGCGGCACGCACGGTTGTCGTCGCCTTTGCGGTCCCCATGATTGTGCGAGAAGATTACGAACTGGAGGAATTTTTTCGGCAGACGGCTTTTCGAGAAAACCGCCGATGTCTTTACTGTTACAGCCGACGGCTTGAAGCGGCGGCACGACTTGCCAAAAAAAGCGGTTTCGATGCCTTCACCACGACGCTGCTCTACAGTAAGCGACAAAATCACGAGCTCGTGCGCCACATTGCTGAAGAGGCCGCCTCATCCTTTTCCATCCCCTTTGTCTATGAGGATTTTCGAAAAGGCTGGGCGCAAGGACAGCAGAAAGCCATCAGCATGGGCCTGTACCGGCAGCAGTACTGCGGCTGCGTGTACAGCGAACGAGACCGGTTTGCACCACAGCTGAAGCGTCGTCACGCGTAGGCGTAGATTTCCACCTTGGCTGGAGCTTTCAGAAGCGCATCGATTTCTTTTTGCAAGCGCTCCCGTTCGGGGTTGGCTTCCCAGGCTTTCCAATCTTTCAGGCTGGCCCAGGTGCTGATGACGAGGAATTTTTGCGGATTATGTACAGAGCGCAGAGTTTCTCCCGAAATGTACCCTCCGGTCTGCACCGCCTTGGCGCGAAGTTCCACCAATTTATGCTGCAGAACCAATTCATTGTCCGGATCCACTACGCGTTCGATAATCACTCGCACGGCCATCTTTTCTTCTCCCTGTACTCTTGGAGACACTGCGCCGATGTTCTGCATTGATTCTTTTTAGCATGCGTACGGTTCACTGACAACGGGCGATGAACAACCCATGGTCGAATCCACAAAGAACATCAAAAGTTATGTCCGGAAGGCGTACGAAAAACTTTACACCGACGGCGTTCGCCACGACCTGCCCATTGTGCAAGGCCAAGACTTGGCTTGGGCTCTCGGCTATGACCCGTGCTTCATCCAGGCCGTGCCGGAAGCCTTATGGGCTAGGTTTTTCCCCTGTGGAAACCCGGTACCATGGATGACCATCGAAGGAATTGAGGAAGCCAAAATTCTGAATCTAGGCTCCGGGGTCGGACTTGACGCCTTCTTTGTGGCTTTTGGAAAGCGCCTGCGAAACGGGGCGGTCGTCAATGTGGATATCGCCCACGAAGCTTTGAAACAAGGCAAGAACTTTATGGACGCCGCAAAAGCCGCTCACGGCGTGAAGGCTCATATCTTTTGGGTTCAGGCCGATGCGGACACCCTGCCGTTTCCCGACGCCGTATTCGAGTTTGTCGTCATGAACGGTGTTTTTAATCTTTTCGAACGCAAGGACCTTCTGTTGCAGGAAGTTTTCAGAGTCCTGAAAAACCACGGCGCTTTTCTGCTCGCAGATCTGATGCGAACCGGTCCACTGCCTCCTCAATGGGGAACCGCTATAGAAGCCTGGCTGTGGTGCGTGAATGGCTCTCTTGAAGAGCAAGAGCTCTTCGGCATTCTGCACACCACTGGGTTTGAGCAGGTGGAAATCCTGCGCAGGGACTGCGAAGTGGAGCCTCTGTGGCGGGAGATCATCCGCGCGCGCAAGTCTTGGTCCCCTCTCCCTTACGCCTCAGGCTCCATATGAATGGCTCGAGTGGGGCATTCTTCCGCACAAATGCCGCATCCCTTGCAATACTCGTAGTTGATTTCTACAGGAATGCTCCGAGAAATCACCCCTTCCGGGCAATACAGCCAGCACAGGAAGCAGGAAGGTTTTTGATTTTTTGTGGGCGTGCATTTTTCCGGATCAATGACGGGTCGCTCAAAGCGCCAATCTCCGGTGCGTCCCCCTTCGCCTTCACAAGGCGAAGAATGGGTGTAGGTAAACGGGTCTTTTCGAGGTTCCACCATGGCAGCTTTTATCCTTTCATGCCTGCAGAGGGTCACACGGGCTGTGTTCTATGCGCACTCCAAGCGGCACTCTCCAATAATGTTTGTTCTTTCATAAGCGAGCCGAGCGCCCTGTCGATTGCGCTCCAGAGCCTCCCCGTGAAAGTGGTGTGCCAAAGCTCTCTCGAGACTCTCCAGGCTCACCAATCTCGAAGCCCTGGCAAATCCACCCAGGATGGCCGTGTTGGAAATGACCGTCCCCGACACCGTGAGGCCGGCCTCTCTGGCACAGGCCGTGGCATTGGTGGTGGCCACCGTAAAGACTTCATGAAAATGAAACTCTTCAGGTTTTTTCTCGGTGTTAATCAGAAGAAGGCCCTCGGAGGCCAGCCCCGAGGTCACATCCACCACGTCCAGAAGAGTTTCATCCAAAACCACAACGATGTCCGGCTGCACGACCAGAGAGTACGTGCGGATCGGCTTCCACGAAAAGCGATTGGTGGCAATGACCGGTGCGCCTCGTCTTTCGGCCCCAAAAAAAGGCGCCGCCGTCACCCCTTGGTAACCTTCTTCAAAGGCCGCTTCCGCAAGAATCATGGCCGCCGTGACAGCCCCCTGCCCTCCTCGACCGTGCCAACGAGCTTGAATATATCTTCTTTTTGGCATTCCCGCACCCTCGGCATTCCACCTCACACCAGCCCTTCGAACGCCCTTCGTCCTGCATGACGCGTTCTCTTACCCTCTTTCTCCTTTCAGGTCAACGTTTGCCCATGTCCGCAAAGGCCTCGCCGCAGGTTCGAAAGTGTAGTGGCCCCAAGCAGCATATGCCGCAAGGCCTTCCGGCACCGTGTGGTGCGACGACACTATGCAACTTAAGGGCAGTGGCCTCCGCCGGCTCGTGGCTTTCCAGACGGGGAGAAGCACGTCTCATCAAAACCACAGAACCCGGACGTTCTCTCCCTCGGCAACCAGACTCACCAGCTCCATTGTCCGACCGGCTGCTTGGAGCGTGTCTGAGAACACCTTTTGTAGGAGCGGCGCGAGCCACGACGCCTGCTGGCGCCATAGGGCGCTCCTACAGAGTGAAACGAAAACGGCCCCAAAAAGCCATTTTTGGACAGGCTGCGTGGTCCTTGTCACCAAGGCGGTGGTTCCTGTAAATGAAAGTCCGGATCGGCCACGGCAAAGGAGGCGAAAGCGATGGACATGAGACAAGAACCTGTGGAGACCTTGATCCTTTCCAACAATCTGGAGCTGCGCATCTACAATCGATCGAAAAAACTGGCTGGAGATCGTTGGACCGTGGAAGCCATGATGGAAATTCCCGTGCCATTGACAGCGGAACTGCGTGAAAGGCTCAGCCCCGACAAAGCCCTGGTTGAACAATTTGTTCAAGAACACGGCGATCCTTTTCTCTACCGCCACCACAAGGCCCGCCATTTCATCGACGAAAGCGAGAAAGAGCGTACTTTTCAGGCCTTAAAGGAAGATTTTCTAAGGGCAAATCGGAACTATTTGAGCCATCCCCTTTTTGCGCATTTGGTGGTTGCCAAAGCCTTTCGGGAATGGGAAGAACGCCGTCGTTGGTGGCGATAGAGACCGCGGGCGACCGGCTCCCGCCGGACCCGCAGCTTTGCAATCCCAAGAGCCCATCTCTACACGAGTTGGGGGAAACTCATGGGCTGAAACGACTTAGGGACGCACCTCCACTCGTGTCCCCCGCTCGGCCATCAGGTACAGTTCGGTCATGTCACTGTTATAGAGAGCGATGCATCCATCGGTCCAATCCCCGTGGGCTCCTCCTCCGTGAATGTATATCTCACCCCCGAGGGGTGTGTCCCACGGCGGCTGCAGCCATCGGTCCAGTGCCAAAATAATGTCGCGATACTGTATGGGGGAAATCAGACCCGCTGCAAAAGCCTGTTCCGCGTGTCGTTGCGTGGGATAGGACAAGGCCAGAGACTTGAAGAATCGGCTCCGCGGGTTCTTAAAGCAGATGAAGAAACTTCCTTCCGGTGTCCTTCCGTCTCCCTCACACTTCTTATCCCCCCTGGGGTTTTTGCCCAGCCCGATGGGATAATTCCGCACAAGCACATCGCCGTCCATGACATACAGGCGCCGCTTATCTTTGTAAATGTAAATCTCCGCTGCCCGCACTTCTTCGGCAGGTCGAAGATAGTCAATGCGCACTGGCTTTAGATCTTCAAAAGGCCGATAGCGCTCTTCGGCCGTCTTGTCTGTTTCTTGAATGTTCTTGTTTTCCATGTGTCCCTGGGGTGTCGGACCTTGAAAGGTGCATCCGGCGGCCGCCAAACTCACCCACATCCAAAGCAACCAAGATCCATGACGAACCGTTCTGGCGCCGCGCAGCATGCCTTCTTCAGAAGAACGTCCCATTATGGCGACCCGACCTCCTTCAGTTTCTTTGCCTCTTAAGATCCAGCCCGCACCGTGCCGCTGGACACATCGACAATCTGCGGATTGATAAAGATCAGAAGTTCGCTTTTATCCATGCGCGTCGAATTTGACTTGAACAGATGACCCAGCACTGGCACTTTGTGAACGCCGGGCGTTCGGCTTTCCGAAGCGGACTCATTTTCTTCGATGATGCCTCCGATGACCACCGTCGCCCCGTCATCCACCAGCAGTTCGGTATCCACCTTGCGACTGTCAATGGCTGGAGGCTGCCCCGGAATCACCTGGGTGTAATTGGGCGCTTCTTTTTTAGCCTGAATCTGCAGCCGAACCCGCCCATCCGGGGTTACATGGGGCGTTACAGCAAGCTCTAAGGTCGCATCTTTAAACTCCGTGGAAATGCCGTCTTGACTTTGCGCCAAATAGGGAATCTGCGTCCCTTGGGAAATGGTGGCCTTGACGTGGTTCATGGTCAGAACTCGGGGTGCCGAAATGATTTTTCCGCGTCCCGCTTGTTCGGCGGCAAGAAGGCGCAGATCCAGGTTCCACAGCGTGGTGCCCACCAGTTTTCCCACCGTGAGGCTCGCCGTGGATGTGGCGGCCACAGGATGGTTTACGGCGTAGCTCGTGTCCACCTGATGATCCGTCGTTTTGGTTAACGAAAATCCCCACTGCACGCCCAGATCCCGTGATGCCGTGGTGTTGAGTTGCACAATGCGCGCTTCTATAAGCACTTGTTTGGTGGGGATGTCAAGACGCCCGATGATGCCTCTGGCCGCAGCGATGCGGGCCGGATAATCCGTATACAGGATGGTTCCGGTGCGTTGATCCACACTGATCTTGCCGTCCGCACTTTTGATTTCGGAAATCTTTGCGGCAATTTCTGACGGGTTACCATAATTGATCTGCAAATAAGCCGTGTCCAGTTCCCCCAAATCCTTTTTGGCGCGCAGCAGTTGCTGTTCAACCTTGATACGCTCTTCCCGCTCCTTCATTTCCTGTTTGAGCTTTTCTTCTTTGGCAATCCGAATGACGCCTCCGACTTCTTCTCGACCCAGTCGGTTCATCATCAAAATCATATCCAAGACCTGGTCCCACGGAATGCTTTCCACCTTCAGCGTCACTTTGCCGCTGACATCCGGTTCCACCACGATGTTCATGCCGCTCACATCGGCCAAAAGCCGAAGCACATTGCTAAGGTCAGCATCCTGCACGTCCAGGCTGATAGGCTTGCCTTGGTAGATTTTGGTCAACATGGCTCCTCCGGAATCCATCCTTGCGGCGTCGGAGGCAAGCCCTGCGAAAGGCGTCCCCCCTGTGATGAGAGATGCTTTTTGCTCACTGATCTCCCCGCTCAAGGGCGCTGCCAAGGACGTCTTTTCCCGAGGCTTTCGCGGATAAAGGCGCACCACCAAACGGTCCCCCTCCGCGGCACTTTCCAGCCTTTCCACGCCTGAGCCCATTCGGCCGGAAAGAGAAAAACGGCCCGAAGTGTCCGTCGTCACTTTTATGGAACCGACACGTTTGGATGTGGTGGGAACAGACCCGGATCCTAAGGACGTGGCCACGCCTTCCATCACGATGGAAAATCCTGCATCTCCCTGTCGAAGGGTTCGATAATGCTCAGGAGCTGTATTGGTGATTACCACAATCTCGGTGCGATCGGGAAAATCCATGGCTTGCACGCCAAAAACCCGCACGCCGTCTCCACCCATGGGGGTAGACTCCGCGGCGGAGGACCCCTCTGTCGGAGATATGACCGCTGGAGCTTGGGCCGCCGCCCCGCTCACCAGGAACGCGATGATCATCATGGACACGGTAGCGCTCGTGACGTCACTCTTGGACCCATTCCAAAGCTTCATGATCTCCCGTCCTATCTTTTGAGTCACCAGCCGATCCGTGCTGCCTTCACGACCACAGTGGACCTTGGACTGCTTCGCTCTCCTCGCTATCATTTTTTCTTGGGTTCCGCTTTCTTTCGCTCATGCTCTTCCAGGAACCTGTATGTGGAGAGGTTGCAGGAAACCTGCACCGAAGAATCACTTCGCCGCTTCAAAGCTATGTTGTTCACCTGAATGATGCGTCCCAATCGACTGATTCTGTCAAGAAACATACCCAGTTGATGATAGCGTCCTACAAGATCCAAACGCACGGGAATCGTCGCATGAAATTCGTGCGGGACTTCAGGCAGAGGCTGAAACAAGAGATTTTCCAAGCCTTCCTGAGCCCCGATCTGAGACACCGTCTCCAGAAGTGCCGGAATTTCCCTCTGGTCGGGCAGCAGCTTGAGCATGGCGGCAAACTCCTCCTCGGCCTGTTGCACCTCTTGCTTCAGTTTTTCGGATTCCGCAGCATATTTTTTTAAAGTGGCAATGCGCGCTTCTTGGCTCTGTATGCTGGCATGAAGCTGCTGGATCCGTTTTTTCTGAGGGGTGTACTGAAAATAATAGAATGCC
Organism: Desulfosoma sp.; assembly: GCF_052743555.1. Lineage (NCBI taxonomy): Bacteria > Pseudomonadati > Thermodesulfobacteriota > Syntrophobacteria > Syntrophobacterales > Syntrophobacteraceae > Desulfosoma > Desulfosoma sp. Next base: position 108,828 of record NZ_JBRAHS010000003.1, on the reverse strand, counting down.
GCAGCCAAAACCAACACGGTGATGCCGAGCACGAGCACTCGCTGGACCACAGGCAGTTCATCAACCTTTGCCCCAATGGCCTCTATGGGAAGAGACACCTTTTTCATGGTTGCCTCCAAAGGCTCAGCCTTGAGGTTTTTCCTGAGGCGTTGTCTGCGGCGCAGACTTCCGGACTTCCTCAGGGCCCTGCCCCTGGTCTTTGTGCGCCAAGGATTCCTTGACTCGCGAATAGGGCACCGTGGTCCACGTCAACCGATACTCCCTGAGCTTGCGTTGCCCCACAGACGTCTGCTTAGAATGGGCCAAAACCACACTGCCGCGCACCACAAAGGGAGATTGCTCGAGATTTCTCATAAATTCCGCAACGCTCTCATTACTTAAAGCAATTCCAGTCACGTCTATCTTGTCTTCCGTAATGGTGAGCGTCTCCAACCACACTTTATCCGCCGGAACCCACAGGCTTAAAAGGGCCAGGACTCGAGCCATTCTGTCCCTGTCCTTTTCAAGGCCTCGAATCACTTCTTTTTTCTTTTCGATGATTTCCTTTTGCTTCGTGAGGTCCTTAAGAATCTTCTCATACTGAGCGTATTTGGCAGCCTCTGCCTTGAGTTCCGATTCCCGGCGCTGCAGTCGGTCGATGGTCCGGGCTTGGCTGAACCACACAAAAGCAACGGCCACACCCGTGACGGCCACACACAAGATATAGACAAGAAGATATTGGCGCGCGGTACTTCGAATCGGCTTTTTTTCGGCAGGCAGAAGGTTGATGCGGATCATTTGTCCCCTGCTCTCCTCAGTGCGAGTCCAAGGGCGATGGTCATCTGTGGGCCGATCTGTTGAAGATATGCAGGATCAAATCGCCCCGCATCTACGTCAATGTGCTGCAGGGGATTGCACACCTCGCTGGGAATTCCCAGTTCGGCTTCCAAAAATTTCTCCAGCCCGGGAATTCTGGCCGACCCACCGCTCAGGAAAATCCTATGCAGTTTGGCTTCGGGAAAATGGCTGAAGAAAAAGTCCAGAGCCCTCTTGACGTCCGTGGTCCATTCGGCCAGCGTTTCCACAAAGGCCTTTTCCAGCCGGGCTCGATCCGCACTCTCGGCGCCCAGCCCCAATTTGATGCGTTCGGCGTTTTCCTCCGAGGTCCCAAGTTCCGTGGCAATGCGATGGGTGATACTCTGTCCGCCGAAAGTCATGTCCCGGGTGAAGAGGGGCCGCCCCGCCTGCACGATGGTCATGGTGGTCTTGGAAGCGCCGATGTCCATCAAGACGATGTTCTCTTCCGCAAAAACCCCGTACGTCGCTTCAAAGGCGTTGCTCAAAGCAAAATAATCCACGTCGATGACGGCGGGGTCAAAGCCCGCCGTTCGTAGCATGTTCACGTAGGAACCCACCGCCTCTTTTTTTGCGGCCACAAGAAGCACATCCATGTACTTCGCACGCCTCTTGGAAACATCCAGAATCTCGTAGTCCACGTTGACTTCGTCCAGCTTATACGGGACGTATTGGGCAATTTCCCGACGCAGCTGCACGCCGAGTTCTTCTTCGGTCATGGTGGGCATTTCAATTTTCTTGATCATGACCTCATAGCCGGAAATGGAGGCGGCAATGGAACCAGGCTTGATTTTCAGGTTCTTGGCCAGCTTTCGCAGGGTCTCGACGACCATCTCCGGCCGCTGAATGCGCCCCTCGGAGACGGCTTCGTGGGGTACCAGAGCCATGCCTAAGTTCACCAATCGGTGCCCGGCTTTTCCCTCGGTGAGCTGCACCATTTTGACGGCATACGACCCTACATCGACGCCGACCAGATCTTTTTGTTTTCGGAGCATGCGCCTCCCGGCCCCCTGTACACTTTGGCGTTGACACTCACCGTTTTTTGTTATTTACCATCAAGCCTCTCCGGCACACAAACAGAAACCATCTCTCTATGGTTAATCGGCGCGATCGGAGGCGGCGTTGCGTGTTTTTTCCGGACTAGAATCTGCAAAGACGAGGAAAAAAAGCACCTTTCGAGAATATACAGAAGCCCTACTGATCGCGGTTTTATTGGCTCTTTTCATTCGAGCTTTCGTCGTTCAGGCGTTCAAGATTCCCTCGGGATCCATGATGACCACACTGCTCATCGGGGATCATATCCTCGTGAGCAAGTTCCGCTACGGCATCAAACTGCCCATCGTGGACAGGAGCCTCATCGACTGGGATCGCCCCAAGCGAGGGGATGTCATTGTCTTTAAGTACCCGCAGGACCCCTCTAAAGACTTTATCAAGAGGGTGATCGCAACCCCTGGGGACGTAGTTCTCATAAAGGACAAAACCGTTATCATCAATGAAAAACCTTTGGATGAGCCATACGTACGTTTTACGGATTCCAGAGTCCTACCCGCGGCCTTGAGTCCTCGAGACAACCTGGGACCACTGGTGGTTCCCGAGCACCGCTTTTTCGTCATGGGGGACAACCGGGACGAAAGCTACGACAGCCGGTTTTGGGGCTTTGTGGATGCGTCCGTCGTCAAAGGAAAAGCCTTCATCATCTATTGGTCCTGGAACAAAGACGGGCAGCTGACCCTTGATCCGGAGCGATGCTTCGTCCGCTGGAATCGACTGGGGCATCTTGTCCGCTGAAACCCCCGTGGACAGGCTTTGCAACCGCGACATTTTTAGGGAGGGGTTCTCGCTATGCCACTACGGCCTTCACCGCATCATGTATCAGAGCTTGTTGCCTGGATTGCCCAGAGCGTTCGAAACGCTCAAGCTCAAGGAGTGGTCCTCGGCATCAGCGGCGGCATTGATTCCGCCGTCTGCGCCGCTCTGGCCAAGCAAGCTTTGGGAGACAATGTGCTCGGCCTCATTCTTCCCTGTCACACCCTTGCGGAAGATCTTCAAGACGCCCGTACCGTCTGCCGCCATTTCCAGATACCTTATGAAGAAGTGGACCTGAGCGAAGTTTTTGATCATTTGGCCCGCCTTTTGGGTTCATCAAACGCCAGATTCCTGGGAAACCTCAAGGCAAGACTGCGCATGGCCGTCCTCTATCATCGGGCCGCCGAGCTCGGCTATCTGGTCATGGGCACCAGCAACCGTAGTGAATGGGAGGTGGGCTATTTCACAAAATACGGGGATGCAGCAGCGGACATTCAGCCCATCGTGCATTTGCTCAAAAAAGACGTGCAACGGCTGGCTCGTGTTCTCAAAGTGCCCAAGCCCATTCTCACCAAACCTCCGTCCGCCGGTCTGTGGCCCGGCCAAACAGATGAAGAGGAGTTGGGCTTCAGCTACAGGGAGCTGGACAGCTTTTTAGGTGGACGGGAACGTTCGCTGACGCCTCCTGTGCGCCGACGCATTGAAGAACTCCAAGCCCAGACGGCCCATAAGCGCCGCCCGCCCCTGTGTTTTGCTCAAGAAACCTCGGAACCGTACCCGAAACAAGAGCCCCTGGCGCTGGAAACCAGTCCTGCCGACAAGAGCGTTGAGGCTTTGACCGTCATCAGCAAGGCCATCACCTCAGACCAATTCCTCGACGACATTCTTCGGCTTATTGTGATGGTCACCGCCGAAGTCCTGCATTCCAGTGTCTGTTCCCTATGGCTCTTGGATGAAGAGGAACGCGTCCTGCGCCTTCGAGCGACTCAGGCCATCAACCCCGAATACGTGAAGGACCGTGTGCTTAAGGTCGGTGAGGGCGTCGTGGGCAAGGTGGTGGTGGAAAACAAACCCCACATCGCCCTCAATGTTCTGGAAGACCCTGATTTCAAAGAAAAAGAGCTGGCAAGGCGCCTCGGGCTGGTGTCCATGTTGAGTATTCCCATGCGCGTCAGAAATCGCGTCATCGGTGTGATTAACTGCTACACTTCTGAACTGCACCGCTTCACGCAGCTGGAAATGAGTGTCCTGACCGCCGTGGCCAACCAGGCCGCCGTGGCCATCGAAAACACGGAACTCATGATCAAGTCAAGAATCATTGAAGAAGAGCTGGAAAAGCGAAAGATCATTGAAAAAGCCAAGGATTTGCTCACCTCTCGACGGAATATGAGCGGTGAAGAAGCCTATCGCTGGCTGCAGAAAAAGAGCATGGACACCCGCAAATCCATGAGAGAAGTGGCCGAGGCCGTCTTACTCACCCTAGAGGGCTGACCAGTCCGTCGTACGCTGGCCTTCGACACACTCTTCACCGTAAAGCAGCACTCCCCGCCTTTCGGCCTCGCATTCGCGCAACTCCCGGCCCCATTCCTCTTCCAGGGCCATAATGGGCCCGCCGTTTTCCAAGTATGGTCGAATCCGCGGATCCCCCGTCAGAATATCAATGGGCCGATGCCGTGTCTCGTATTCATAGGGGGGCTCCAGCCACTGAAAGGCTCCTCGGTGCACTCGAAGGACAGCCCGAAGAAAAGCCAGCCCGAATCGGTACGGACAAAAGACTCCGGCGTCCGTGACGTGCAGATGAAACCCTCGGCACAGCCGCCCTCGCCACTTGTCAAAAGTCGGTTCAAAGGCCACAGGGCGCACCACAATCCCCTGCGAGGCCCAGGGATCCAGCTCGGCGTGCACCGCGTCTGTGTCTAGGTACAGGGCGCCCACTACTTGAAACGGCAAAGTGGTGCCTCGGCCTTCACTCAAGTTTGTCCCTTCCAGCAAGACCATTCCAGGGTACACAAGAGCGGTTTCCCAGGAGGGCATGTTGGGCGAGGGAAAGATCCAGGGGTGCCCCGTGGCGGGCCACAGATTCTCTCGAGCCCACCCCTGAACCGGGACCACCTTGACCATCTCGGGCCGACCTTGTCGTTGAGCCACCCACAGGGCTAGTTCCCCCAAGGTCAGCCCATGCCTCATGGGCAAAGAATAACGGCCCACAAAGGATCGATAAGCGGGCTGAACCCGATTGCCTTCCACACGATCCCCGCCGATGGGATTGGGCCGATCCAAAACCACCACGGGCTTGGAACGCCGACACAGCGCTTCCACACACAGCCCCACTGTGGTGCCGTACGTGTAGACGCGCGTGCCCACGTCCTGCAGATCGACGATAAGAACGTCGATGGCCCTGAGCATCGCCTCGGTAGGCTCGCGCGTTTCTCCATAGAGACTGTAGATGGGCACCTGGTAGACCTTGTGGCGGCTGTGGTCAGATTCCACCATATTGGCTTGCTTTTCCGCATAAAAGCCGTGCTGGGGCGAAAACAAAGCCGTCACGCGAGCGCCGCGCGACTCCAACGCATCGACCACATGGACAAAATCACCCGTCACCGACGCCTGATTGGTCAACACGCCCACACGTTTCTCAAAGACCCACCGCGGCAGGTTTTCCAAAAACACGTCACATCCGAATCGACACGGCATCGCCTTTTGTTGCGGCGCCATTACGGACTTTTCTTCTCCTTATCCCGAGCCAGCCGTTCGAGAACCTTGGGATAATAAAGCTGGTGTTCTTCCAGCATGGGAGAAACACGGCGCATGGTGTTCAATTTCATAATTAGGTAATTGAGTCTCTTTATCTGGCGGTATTTTTCCTGAGTGTCCTGAATTCCCGAAAGCAGCTCTTCCGTGGTGCGGATTTCTTTGCGCAACTCCAGTTCCGGAGGAAGACAGTCGGCGTTTTTAAGAATCTTGTAGGCAATGCGCAAATCTGCTGGAAGATGGCTGTCGTCTTCCAGAACAAGGGGCTTTCCCGCACCGTGAAGGTTGTCAAATTCCCCTCGTTCCATGGCTTCCTGAATCCTTTGTTCCGCAATTTTTTCAAAGATGGTAAAAAGGTCGCTCATGGCCTGCCCCCTTTCGGCGGCATCGTGTGTTCACCAAACGGAGGTGATTTGAAATGGTGGGGTGGAATCCAGCACAAGTGTGGCCGGCGGAAGAGCCGCTCCCTGAACCGTTGAAAGGCAAAGCTTGGCCATGGATCCTGGGTGCGGGCCGGTTCGGTCTTCTTGCCGTCCAGCGTCTGATCACGGACACAGACCACCCCGCTGTGGTCGTGGACGGGAACCGCCAGCGTTTGATGAACATTTCCGAGGACCGCCCCCTTGTGAAGGTTCACGGGGATATTTTTGTCTTTCTTTCCAACCAGGCCCTGGCAGATGACCAATGGATCATTCCTGCTGTTCCGGTCCACGTGGCGTATGGCTGGATGCTGATGGAGCTTGGCAAGAAGGGTATTGCCCGGCGCCTTTCGGTGCCCGACATTGTGGACAATCACGTGCCCCATCCCCTTCGCACGCCCGCCGGCACAGTGTACGCCAGTCATGCCACTTTCCGTTGCCCCGATGATTGTCCGGAACCCGAAGATCACTGCACCGTCACCAAGAAGCCTCGTCCGGAAAAGCTCTACCAAACCCTGCGGCATCTCACCATACCCGCCTTCGGCACGGTGGTCATTCAAAGCCGTCAACTGGCCCCGGGCGTCGGTGGATACACGGGGGGCCATCTCAAGGAAGCGCTTCGAATCATTGAGGCCTCTCCCGGCCCTTATCTTGTGGCCACCAGTTGCTCCTGTCATGCGGTCATCGACGCCCTCTCATGGGAAGACCCCTTTTGATCCATGGCCGGTTCCTTAGAAACGCTGTCTTGCTCAAAGGCCCGGCGTTCCACATCATTCAGGTACATGTGCAAACAGTCTTCGGGACGCACACCGTGGCGCCGGGCCATGGCCACCAAAGCGAGTAGGCCTTGAGCCACCCACTGGGCGGCCTGTGCTGAACTCATCTCCTGGCCCTCCGTTAAATGGGCGGCAGCCTCATGAACCACGGCCTCTTCGTGGTCCGTAGGCAGCCCAAAAAGCTCGCGATTTTTGATTCTGGAAAGGAGCCGTGAGGCTCGAATGAGCGCCGGCAGAGACGCGGGAACGCCCAGCCCTGAGAAAGGGCGGTCCTTTTTTTCCTTTTCCTTGATTTTTTCCCATTTCGCTCGAACATCGTCCGCGGAAGCCACGGCCGTATCACCAAAAACATGTGGGTGCCGGCGAACCATCTTTTCGGCAATCCCATCGCAGACGGACTCCACCGTGCACTGGCCGGCCTCTTCGTACAGATGGATCATAAAAAGCACCATGAACAGAAGGTCTCCAAGCTCCTCTGCGACCTCATCCACCAAGCCCGCTCGAACGGCCGCGGCGGCTTCATGCGCTTCTTCCACTAAGTACGTTTGCACCGTTACCGGGGTTTGTTGCCGATCCCAAGGACAACCGTTCTCACCCCGAAGCCGACCGATGATGTTCCATAGGCGTTGCACCGCGTTCCAACGTTCCTCGGGGTTATAAAGACTTTGATCTGCGCTGGTTTTCTCCACCGTCTTTTCTCTCCGGTTTCACGCCCGGCAACTTGGTGTCGTTTCCGGGTGAAGGTTTCGGCACGCTGCGGGACAGCGTCTCCAGTTGTTCTCGGAACCCCTTGGGAGCGGCTTCCACGAGGATCCGTGTGGCTTCCTGTGTATAGGGATAAAGCCGGGAATCCTTAAGAAGGCTGTGGTCGGGGGGCACGAACAGGGTCAAGATCCACACCACCAGCAACATGCCCAGGGCGCCTTTTATCAGTCCCAAGGCCCCGCCCACCATGCGATCCGTGCCCCCTAACCCTCCGCGCCGAAGCCCGTGAGCCATCCATGCCCCGGCGAGGGCGACAAGAAACCATGTCAGCAAGAACAGGAGAACGGCAGCGATCGCCGTGGCATGCGGCAGGGATGGAAAACCGGTTGCCAACCGCTCCCCCAGGGCCGCCCCGAAACGGTAGGCTGCGTAAAAACCCGCCACAAACCCCGCAATACCGAAAAGCTGGGAGGCGGCACCGCGCCACAAACCCCGCACAACACAAAAGATGACGACGAAAAGCAGCACGCCGTCCACGATGTTCATGGTCTTCGCCTCCGCCGGCATCCCCTTCATCGCCAGCCGATCATCCACGGCCGACAAAGCAAACCATAGTCCATTTCGCGTAACCGGTTCAATGGGTTTTCACGCTCATACGGCTCAAGAAGTCGTTGTCAGAATGTGCAGCGAATGATATCTGACATAATCGTTGGGATTGACCGGCAACATCTTTTGACGAAAGGAAGAGTGTTTGTCGACCACTCGAGTCCACGACTCCGTTGCCTATTCCCAGAACAAGGTTTTCGGTGATCCGTCTGTCCTTCGGGACCTGGCCGGGGAACGCAACAGCCATCTCAAGATTATTGAAAAACAATTGGATGTGCGGCTTCACGTTCGCGGCACTCAGGTGACCATCTCGGGCGAAAAAGCTCATGTCGCTTTGGCGGAACGCACCCTGGACGAACTAGAGGCCCTGCTGCGCAAAGGCTATCCCCTCTACGCCTCGGATGTGCTCTACGCGGTAAGAATCCTCAGCGACAATCCTCAAAGCCGCTTGGAAGAAATCTTTCTCGACAAAGTCTTCGTCACATCCAGCAAGCGCGTTATCACGCCCAAGAGCCTGAAACAGAAAGAGTACATCGAGGCGATTCGAACCCACGATATTGTCTTTGGCATTGGTCCTGCCGGCACGGGCAAAACCTATTTGGCTATGGCCATGGCGGTGTCGGCCCTTATGGCGGACCAGGTTCGGCGCATCATTTTGGTAAGGCCTGCTGTGGAAGCTGGTGAAAAATTGGGATTTCTTCCCGGAGATCTGGCCGAAAAAGTCAATCCCTACCTGAGGCCCCTCTATGATGCGCTGCACGATATGATGGACTTCGAAAAGGCTTCCAGGCTGTTGTCACGTGGCGCCATCGAAGTGGCTCCTCTGGCTTTCATGCGGGGGCGCACTCTCAATGAGGCTTTCGTCATCCTGGATGAGGCCCAAAATACGACCAGTGAACAAATGAAAATGTTCCTGACACGCCTCGGCTTGGGCTCCAAAGCGGTGATCACCGGGGACGTCACGCAAATCGATCTGCCTGAAAACAAACCGTCCGGCCTCATTGAAGCCATGGAGCTTCTGCAGGGCATTCGGGGTCTTCGTTTTATTTTCTTCTCCCATGTGGATGTGGTCCGTCACCGCCTCGTTCAGGACATCATTGAAGCTTACGAAAATGCCGAACCCAGAACACCGGCGAGGAAACCCTCCGATCCTCGATAGGCGGCTTTATGGAAAGAGACAAGAGTGTCGAAAATCGTCGCCTGAATTCGGAGACGTTGGGCAGGCGGTTCAGAGTCCTGCAAAGGTGGAAAGACCCTGAGTATGCCAAAGTGGTCCTGGTGGTGGTGTTTTCTTTGGCGGCCGCCTTGTTGATCACCCCCTCCTTTCGGAAGAGGCCTCCGACCTATCGCGTCGGCGATGTGGCCACCCACAACATTAAGGCGGATCGGGATTTCCTTCTGCTGGACCAGGAGGCCACCAAACAAAAGAGGCAATCGGCTCGCCAAGACGCCCCCCTCATTTTTGATCTTCATGAGAAGGCCGCCCAAACCGCCGCACTTCGGCTCTCACGGGCGTTCAAAACCCTGCGCGGCGCCCTTCATGACGCCTTCCTTCACGAGACAGGCGGGCTCATGCCAGACCACCGGGTTCGACTCTCGGTGCGCTCTTTCACCACGACAACGGACGCGGGTGAACTCCCCATGGCGTCCTTTCGAGCTGTGTTTGAAGAAGCCTTAGGGTTTCCCGTGCCGGAAAACATCTACTTGATCTTGGCCGGCGACCACTTTTCACTGTCTCTGGAGGAACGCCTCATTGGCTGGCTTCACGTCTTTTTTGAAGAGGGCATTCTTCCTGGTGCAGAGGATTCGGAGCTGGCGGCGCTGCTCTCGCCGCCACCGGCCCGAAGAGCCATTCAGGTGCGCATGATTCCATCGCTTCGAGAGCGAACCGTGGCATCGTTGAACGATTTCACGGACATTCATCGCGCCCGGGAAAGGGCTACAACGCGCATACTTCAACAGGAGAGGGACATTCAATCGGCACGGGCCGTCGCGTACCTTTGCGCTCATCTTTTGGAACCCAATCTGTTTTTCAATCGGCTGGAAACCCAGCAGGCCGAAAGTGCGGCTGCGGAAGCCGTCAAGCCGGTGTACGTGCAGATCAAGAAAAACGAAATGATTATTCGCGACGGCCAAAGGCTCTCCGAGGAGGATCTGCATAAGCTCGAAGCTTACGCCTCGGCCTTACCCAGGAAGCACGCTCTGTCCGCCTTTTTGGCGATTTGGCTGTTTTCGGCCTTGTTCTTGGCCGTGCTGTGGCACATGCTTTCCCTGCGCATTTCATTGGTGCGGCTGGATTTTCACGATTACGTGTTTCTGGCCAGCGTGCTGCTCGTCGTTATGGTGCTATGCCGAACCGCCGACTGGCTCAGTGCCTCTGTGGGCGAACAACCGGGATATTTCGATCATCGAAGCTTTCTTTACGCGGTTCCCATTGCCGCGGGAGCCATGCTGGCGAGCATTTTTTTCGGGCTCACCGTGGCCGTTTTCTTTTCTTTGGCTGTCAGCTTCTTTGCGGCACTCGTGTGCGGCAATGATTTTCAAGTGTTTGTCTTCGCCCTCTTGGGATCCCTTGTGGGAAGCTACGGGGTGAATCCGTGTCGCAACCGGCTGGTTCCCATCCGCGCCGGCCTGCTCACCGGGGCCACCAATGCCGCATGCCTCACCCTTCTGGCTTTGTTTCAGGAACACGGATCCTCTGTGGCCGTCCTGACAAATGCCTTTTTGGGATTCATGGGCGGCATTGTTTCCGGTGTGCTGGCCACAGGATTTACTCCCTTGGCGGAACTCTTGTTCGGGTACACCACGGACATCCGCCTTTTGGAACTGGCCAGCATGGACCAGCCTCTTCTGCAGGAACTCATGATTCAGGCCCCGGGGACTTATCACCACAGCCTGATTGTGGGCAACATGACCGAAGCGGCCGCCAAGTCCATTGGAGCCAATTCTCTGTTGGCCAAGGTGGCGGGCTATTATCACGACATTGGCAAGATCAAGAAACCGCTGTATTTCATCGAAAACCAGTTTGATGCGGAAAACCGCCATGAAAGGCTGGCTCCTTCCATGAGCAGCCTCATTCTCATTTCCCACGTCAAAGACGGCGTCGAACTGGCTCGAAAACACCGGCTGGGAAAACCTATCATGGACATCATTCGCCAACACCACGGCAAGAGCCTCATTTCCTACTTTTATCAAAAGGCTTTGGAGTCACGGGAAAAGACTCGGTCCGCCAAAGGGGCGGAATTGCCGCCTATCAACATCGACGATTATCGGTATCCCGGCCCGAAACCGCAAACCAAGGAGGCTGGTTTGGTGATGCTCGCCGATATGGTGGAAGCCGCCTGCCGGTCTTTGACGGAACCCACACCTGCGCGCATTCAAGGCATGGTCAGCCGCCTTATTAATAGCGCCTTCACCGACGGGCAGCTGGACGAATGCGAACTGACCCTCAAGGATCTGCACCAGATCGCCAAACACTTTCACCAAATACTGGCCACGGTGCACCACAAACGCATTGAATATCCCGCGCAGGCTGGTCCACCAAAGGGCAAATCCCATGGCACAGATTCACATCAGCGAGAATTACGACCGGATAAAGATCGACCTGGAACGACTGCAGCAGGCAGCCGAACGGATCTTAAACGCCTTGGACTGCAGTGAGACAGAACTAAGCCTAGTTTTGACCGATGACAAGGAAATGGCCGATTTGAACGAAAGGTTTCGAGGGGTTGATGAACCCACCGATGTTTTGTCCTTTCCCATGCGGGAAGGCGAATTTGGGGACATTGCGCCTCACATGTTGGGAGACGTGGTCATCTGCGTGGACACCGCGCAAGCCATGGCGCAAACGGCCCAATGCACCCTGGATGAGGTCCTGGATCTTTTGCTCATCCATGGTATCCTTCATCTTCTGGGGTACAACCATGGTGAGCCCGAGGAGGCACGATCCATGGAAGCCTTGACCTGGCAACTCCTGATGACCCTGGGGCACGAACCCGACCGTTTTGCCTGGTATCGAACGGATTTTGCCAAAGTGATAAAGGAGGCGTAGGACGTGGCACGGTTGGCCGTCAATGTAGACCATGTGGCGACGGTGCGTCAGGCGCGTTTGGCCATGGAGCCTGATCCGGTGATGGCAGCCGCTCTGGCGGAATTGGCCGGCGCTCAGGGCATCGTGGTCCATCTCCGGGAAGATCGACGTCATATTCAAGACCGGGACGTGGAAATCCTGCGCCAGACCGTCAAGACGCGACTCAATCTGGAAATGGCCGCCACCGAGGAAATGCTCAAAACGGCGCTGCGCATCAAGCCGGATGTCGTGACCCTGGTTCCGGAAAAGCGTCAGGAACTGACCACCGAAGGGGGCTTGGACGTCGTGCTTTACGAAGAGGCTTTGGCCGAAGCCATTTCGCGCCTGCATCAGGGCGGCATTTCCGTCAGTTTGTTTATTAATCCGGACCCCAAGCACATCAAGACCGCGGCGAAAATTGACGCCGATTGTGTGGAAATCCACACAGGATCGTTCGCCGAAGCGAAAACTTACGCGAACCGGCAGCAAGAATTCGAGCGCCTTCAAGATGCCGCCAAGCTGGCGGCAAAAATCGGCTTGGTGGTCCACGCAGGGCACGGCGTGGACTACCGCAACATTCTATGGCTGCGTCTCATTAAGGAAATCGAAGAATTCAGCATCGGCCACGCCATCGTCGCTCGAGCCGTTTTGGTGGGCATGGAGCGGGCCGTGCGGGAAATGGTGGCATTGGTGCAAGGATAATGGGTGTTTACGGCGTCGGCATTGACCTGGTGCGCATCGACCGCATCGAGGCGGGGCTCGCGCGTTGGGGAAACCGCTTTTTAAACAAGGTCTTCACGGTCGCCGAACAGCGGGCCTGTTTGGTCAAGAAGAATCAAGGAGCCTGCCTGGCCATGCGTTTCGCCGCCAAAGAAGCTTTTGTCAAGGCCGTCGGCACCGGGATTCGCCTTCCCCTTTTTTGGAAAGACATGGAAGTGCTCCAGGCCCCTTCAGGAAGGCCCATTTTCCGTCTCTCCCAAAGGGCGCAGGAGCTTCTGCGCGGCCTCGGCATTCAGGCGTGGCATGTGAGCCTCACCGATGACGGCTTATATGGGGCGGCTGTGGTGGTTGTGGAAACAACGGAAGTGAGTTCCAGTGACGGGCCATGACGGAGACGCACGCCATGATCCTGGTGACTGCCCAAGAAATGGCTGAACTGGATCGTCGAACCATTGAAGAGATCGGGATTCCGGGAGCGGTGCTCATGGAAAACGCCGCTCGAGGTGCCTTGGCGTTTTTCGAACGCGTCATACCCGACCTGACGCGCCGACGCGTCGTGGTGCTTGCCGGGTCTGGCAACAACGCGGGAGACGGATTTGTCATCGCCCGCCTTCTGCACGGCAAAGGGGCGTGGGTGCGCGTGGTGTGCCTGCGTCCGGCCGAACGCCTTCGCGGGGACGCGCTCCGCAACTATCGTATTCTGGAAAAGATCGGTGTGCGACCTTCCCATTGGGATCAAAACGAAGACTTTTCGTCCCAATTTTCGCTGGTTCGCGAAGCGGATGTCATCATCGACGCTTTGTTGGGAACGGGGCTGTCCAGCCCCGTTCAAGGGCTCTACCGCGACATCATCGAAGCGGTGAACGCTCTGCAAAAACCCGTTCTGGCCGTGGATCTGCCCTCCGGCCTGGATGCCTCCACAGGAAAGATTCTGGGCGCCGCCCTTCGTGCCACGGCCACGGCCACATTCGCCTTGCCGAAGGTGGGCCAGAGAATCGGTGAAGGGGATGCCTTGGTGGGCGCCCTACACGTGGTGGATATCGGGATTCCACCGTGCGTAGTGGCCTCTGCAGGTCTGCAACGCTGGTGGCTCGACGAGGAAATGTGCCGCCAGTGGTTGTCACCTCGCCGCGCCGAAACCCACAAAGGGCAAGCGGGCCATGTGTGCCTTCTGGCGGGGTCCGAGGGAAAAACCGGTGCCGCCGCCTTGGCTTCCCTCGGCGCCGCCCGGGTCGGCGCCGGACTCGTCACCTTGTTTGTGCCCCGTTCCCTGAATCCGATCCTTGAAGTCAAACTGACGGAAGCCATGACGTGGCCCATTGCCGAAACCCCGGAACACAGCGCGGCCGCCGCCGCCGAATCTGAAATCGTGAACTTTTTGCAAGGCAAGCAGGCTTTTGCCGTAGGTCCTGGGATTTCCCTGCACCCCGAAACCAAAAGCCTGCTGCTTCGCCTCATTCCCCGCGCTCCCTGCCCTCTGGTGTTAGATGCGGACGCCCTCACCATTGTGGCTGAGGCTCCGGACACCCTTCGCGCAGCGCGTGTGCCGGTGATTGTGACACCGCATCCCGGAGAGATGGCTCGTCTCATGCACTGTCGTGTCGCCGACGTCCAGGCGGATCGGCTCAAGGCAGCCCAAGAATTCAGCCGGCACCACGGTGTCGTCGTCCTTCTTAAGGGACACCGCTCCATCATTGCATCCCCTGACGGGCGCGTGGCCGTCAATAGCTCCGGCACACCAGCTATGGCGTCCGGAGGCATGGGTGACGTGCTCACGGGAATGGTCGCCGGTTTTCTTGCCCAAGGGCTGGAGCCGTTTCAGGCGGCGTGTCTGTCTGCCTACATCCATGGCAAGGTCGCCGAAAACCTCGTTCAGGCCAAAACGACGCGAGGTCTGTTGGCTTCGGACCTGCTTGAACACATCCCTATGGTCATCGGGACGTTGGAAGCGGCATGACAAGGGCGCTCTGCGTGGAATCCCATGCTCCAGAATCGTCTCTGGCTTTGGGTTGCGCCATCGGCAAGCGCCTGGTTAGCGGCGATGTGGTCGCCTTGTGGGGGGAACTGGGCGCTGGAAAAACATGCCTCACACAGGGCATCGCTCGTGGTCTGGACATTCCAGTGGAAACGCCCATCACCAGCCCCACCTTTACCATCATCAACGAATACGAAGGCCGGCTACGCCTCTATCACATGGACGGCTACCGTATCGGGGATCCTGAGGAAATGGAGACACTTCCCTGGCGGGAAGCCCTTTTCGGCCACGGTGTGGCCGTGGTGGAATGGCCGGATCGTTTGGCCTCCTTGCTTCCTGCAGCGCGCCTCGATATCTTTTTAGAAATCCTCGGCCCCACTTCACGTCGGCTGCGCGTGGTCTTTCACACGGAAGAGTTGGAACGCCGATTCGCCGATGTTTTCCACCGACCTGAAAACAGCCTTGAGCTTAAAAAAGAACATGAAAAGGCCGCCTTGACGGCACCGTCATGAAGCCTTTCGGCGCGGCGGCCTTTTTCGCACAACGTGCGCTATTAGGGATGCTCTAGAAGCGCCCTTCGGACACTTCCGAATTCCTGAACATGCCTGAATGAAACAGCTTGCGAAAGTGATAGCCGTAGACCAGAACGGTCACCACATCGGCAAGGCTTGACCGATAGTGTAGGAGCGTCTCCTTGAGAAGCTTCCAGAAGCAGGATCGAGAATCCTTTGTGTCTCGAATACCCAAGTACCACAACGAACGTACAAAGGTGACAATGTCGTTCCCTGCCACGACGGCTTTGGCGCGAGGTCGATATGTTTCCAGGAACGCTTTGATGCGTTCGTAGTACATGTGCGGAGAATAAATGGTATCCATGACCCAGCGGTAGCCTTCCATGATCTTTTGTCGATCCATTTTCGGGATAAAATTCAACGTGCCCGCAAGGCTGGTGTTGTCCCCGTTGGGCTTGAAAAGAAGGCGCCCTTCGCGTTCCAGTCTTTTGTAGAGCCGCGTTTCGGGAACGGCTGTCAGCAAGCCGATCATGGCCGTCACCACGCCGGTGGATTGCACAAAGCGCACCTGCTTTTGAAAAATGTCCGGAGGATCGTTGTCAAAGCCGATGATAAATCCGCCCATGACGGCCAGGCCGTTTTCTTGAATGATGCGCACCGATTCGGCCAATGGGCGGCGCAGATTTTGGCCCTTACCGCATTCTTTGAGACTTTCCGTGGCTGGCGTTTCCAATCCCAAAAAGACCTTGTTGAACCCGGCTCGAACCATGAGCTCCATCAGTTCCTTATCTTCCGCCAGATCCACGGAGGCTTCCGTGTAAAAGCTGAACTTTCGGCCTCGCCGTTCCTGCCAACGGATGATGTGTTCCAGCACGCTCTTGACCCGGTGCTTGTTGCCGATGAAATTGTCGTCCACGATGAACACGGATCCGCGCCATTTTCTCGTATAGAGGGCTTCCAGTTCTGCAATCATTTGTTCCGGTGACTTGGTGCGCGGCTTTCGGCCGTTGAGCACAATGATGTCGCAGAACTCGCAGTTGAACGGGCACCCTCGAGAATACTGGACACTCATACTGGCGTAATCCTTGAGTCGAATCAAATCCCACAGGGGCAGGGGCGTCCGGTCCAGTTCCGGGTGCGCGTCCGTGCGATACAGGGGCCGCGCACGGCCGGCTTCCAAGTCCGCCACCAGTTCAGGAACCATCTCCTCCCCTTCCCCGATGACCACGTGGGCCACATCCGGAAATTCGTCGGCATAACCGTAAAACAAGGGACCACCGCCTACCACGGGCACCCCAAGGCTGGAGCACCGCCGTACCACCTCTTTGGTGGATCGGCGCTGGGCAATCATGGCACTCACAAACACATAGTCCGCCCACAAAATGTCTTCGTCTTTGAGCGGCCGAGTGTTCATGTCCACGACCCTTTTTCCCCAATGGTTGGGCAAAAGGGCCGCCACCGTCAAAAGACCCAGCGGCGGGAAAGCCGCTTTGCGACGCACAATGCGCAGAGCATGCCGAAAACTCCAAAACGTTTCGGCAACCTCCGGGTAAACCAAAAGGACTTTCATACAACGTCTCCTCTGAAAGGGATGACCACGGTGAGTGCATCAATACCCATGCCTGCACGGGAATCACGGCCGAAAGTCCTTAATGATTTTTGTAACAAAAAGCTGCCTTAAAAGTCGAGTGACTTTTCGTGCCGAGGATGCTACCCAGCCCCTCCGCCCCGAGCGGGTCCCGTCCGCCTCCACAGACTCGGCTCCTCGCACCCTAGAAGCAGGCCATCTGAGAGTGGCTCTGCCTTGGCGTCCTAACGAGGCCCCTCATGTCCCAACGGAGGGACCGCCTCCTGCGGTCGCGTATTCCCGGACGCGCAGGCGCGCGTCCCTCCGATGCCAGTAGCACGTTTATGATGAGGCCACCCTAACTGCACTGTGCGACCGCCGTTATCGAGCCCCCCTGAAAGCTCGGTTGCTGGGCGTTCATGAGCCATTGACTTCGCGAAGCGCTCACGTTAGCGTGCGGCTCGTCACGGGATCCCGGGCCCCAAAGGGAGGTTGAGGTCATGCCTGCCGAAAAAGTGCTCATTTCCGTACTCGGCTCGGACAGGCCGGGCATCGTTGCCGCCGTTTCTCGAGTTTTGTCCGAGAATGAGTGCAATATTGAAGATGTGAGTCAAACCATTCTTCAATCGGAGTTTGCCGGGGTTTTTATGGCCTCGCTACCTGAGGGATTGTCCATGGAGGCTCTGGAAAGCAAGCTCACGGCGCATCTCCAGCCCATGGGGCTGGCAGTTCTGCTTAGACCGGTCAAGGAATCGGAAAAATATCAGGCCCCGCCAAGCCAACCCTTTGTGATCACTACCTTCGGGCCTGATCGTTTGGGACTTGTGGCGGGAATGACGGAAATCATGGCCCGTTTCGGCGTTAACATCAAGAACCTTCGCGCGGCCTTTCGAGGGGGAAGCGATCCTCGACGCAATGTCATGATCTATGAAGTGGATATTCCTCTGCACATCGACCAGCAAGCTTTTCGCAAGGCGCTTCGTCAGAGGGCGGACGATTTGGGGCTGGATTTAAGTCTACAACATCGGGACATTTTTGAGGCTGTCCATCGCATCTGATGTTGTTCGCCGGCAGCGTTGGACACCATGCGGAGTCGATCGACGACATGCTTTCGGACCGTGAAATCCTTTCCACAGTGGAGATGCTTCGAAGCGAACACCTGGACGTGCGGACAGTGACCTTGGGCGTCAGCCTTTTTGACTGTGCCGATGCCGATCTGCACGCCTTTTGTGAAAAAGTCCGGCAAAAAATCGTTCGCTTAGCCCAAAATCTGGTGAGCGTCTGCGACGAGGTGGGAGATAAGTACGGCATTCCGGTGGTGAACAAACGCGTGGCCGTGAGCCCCATAGCCGTCGTGGGTGCTGCGTTTGGGCGGGAAGACCTGGTGAAGGTGGCTCAAAGCCTTGACGAAGCCGCTCGAACGGTTCGCGTGGACTTTATCGGCGGGTTCACAGCTCTCGTGGAAAAGGGATGCACCCATGGGGATGTCAACCTCATGGAGGCCATTCCGGAAGCGCTCGCCCAGACCCAACGCGTGTGTGCTTCGGTGAATGTGGCAAGCACCAGAGCCGGCATCAACATGGACGCGGTCCATAGGATGGGCCACATCATCAAGCGCACTGCCGACGCCACAGCCGACGCCGACGGCATCGGCTGCGCCAAACTGTGCGTCTTTGCCAATATTCCCCAAGACATTCCCTTCATGGCGGGAGCCTATTTGGGCGTCGGGGAACCCGAGGCGGTGATCAATGTGGGGGTCAGTGGGCCCGGCGTGGTGCGCAAAGCCATTGATCGAGCGCGCCGATCCAACCCGGGACTGGATTTGGGCCAGTTGGCGGAAGTTATCAAACGCACGGCTTTCAAGGTGACCCGAGTGGGCGAACTCATCGGACGCGAAGTCGCCCACAGATTGGGTGTTCCCTTTGGCGTGGTGGACTTAAGCCTCGCGCCGACGCCCAATGTGGGGGATAGTGTCGGTGAAATTTTTCAAAGCTTGGGTCTGCACAGCATCGGTGTGCCGGGCTCCACCGCCGTGTTGGCCATGTTGAACGATGCCGTGAAAAAGGGAGGCGCCTTTGCCAGCAGTTATGTTGGAGGCTTAAGCGGTGCGTTTATTCCCGTCAGCGAAGATTTAAATATCTCGGAGGCGGCCCGCAAAGGCCATCTTAGTCTGGAAAAGCTGGAAGCCATGACCAGCGTCTGCTCCGTCGGCTTGGACATGGTGGCCCTTCCCGGGGAAACATCGGCGGAAACCCTGGCCGCCATCATCGCCGACGAAATGGCCATCGGTGTCATCAATCGCAAGACCACGGCGGCTCGGCTCATTCCCGTGCCCAGAAAAAAGGCGGGAGAAAAGGCCTACTTTGGAGGCCTTTTGGGAGAAGCCACCATTATTGCCGTGCCCAACGGGGAATTGTCCGCGGAATTCATCCGCCTGGGCGGGCGCATTCCCGCCCCTGTGCAAAGCCTCAATAATTAAGAGGATGGCCTTTACTTTTCTGCAGAGCCTTTCTTTTCCTGAGCCTTTTCGGCCATGTACATCTTGTAGTTGATGCTGTCCACCAGAGCCTGCCAACTGGCTTCCAAAATGTCGTGGGAAACCCCCACCGTGCCCCAATGCTCCTTGCCGTCGTGGGATTCGATCAAAACGCGCACTTTGGCTGCCGTTCCTTCCTTCCCGGGAAGAACGCGCACGCGGTAATCGGTCAGTTCCATGCCCTTAAGTTCCGGATAAAACTTTTCCAAAGCCTTGCGCAGCGCATTGTCCAAAGCATTCACGGGTCCGTGGCCCAAAGCCGCCGTATGCTCTTCTTGTCCACCGACCCGCACGCGAATGGTCGCTTCCGAAACCGGATCGCCGTCTTCACTCATCTTTTGATCCACCACGCGATAGCCGATCAGTTCAAAGTATTTCTTGAAGCGACCCATGGCCCTGTTGATCAGGAGTTCAAAACTGGCCTCAGCCGCTTCAAACTGGTACCCTTGATGCTCCAATTCCTTGATCTGATTAAGGACTTCCAAGGCCACGGGATCCTTGGAAGAGATGGGAATGCCGAACTCCATGGCCTTGCGCTGCACGCCGGCACGCCCGGACAGGTCGGAGATGAGAAACCGCCGCTTGTTCCCCACCAAAGCCGGGTCAATATGTTCATACGTGGACGGATGCCGCTCCACCGCACTGATATGCACGCCACCTTTGTGCGCAAAGGCACTGCGCCCAACGTATGGTTGGTATCGATTGGGAGGCACATTGGCGATTTCAAGAATAAACTGGCTGACTTGCCGAAGCTTTCGCAAGTCCTCGGCATTCATACACGGTATGTTCATCTTCAGGCACAAAGCGGGAATGATGGAGCAAAGATTGGCATTGCCGCAACGTTCCCCTACCCCATTGATCGTTCCTTGCACCTGGCTCACCCCCATTTCCACAGCCGCCAGCGAATTGGCCACCGCCAGTTCTGAGTCGTTATGCGCATGAATGCCAAGCGGCGTGTCGGGAAAACGTTCCTGAACCGCCTTGATCACGCCCTGTACAAAGGACGGCAGATTGCCGCCGTTGGTGTCGCACAACACCAGGCATTCGGCGCCGCCTTCCAGAGCCTTTTCCAAAGTGGCCAGGGCATATTCCGGGTCTTCTCGAAACCCGTCGAAAAAATGCTCGGCATCGTAGAACAAGGTGGGCACCTGCGGTCTCAGAAAAGCCAAGCTATCCCGAATAATCTCCAGGTTTTTTCGAAGCGTGGTCCTCAAAGCCTCCTTGACATGCACCGTCCAGCTCTTGCCGAAAATGGTAACCACCGGCGTTTTGGCACCGATCAGGGCCTGCAGATTCGGGTCGTGCTCCGCCCGCTTTGAAGGGTGATGCGTGGATCCAAAGGCGGCGATTTTTGCTCGCTTCAGCGCATAATTTCGTATTTCCGAAAAAAACTCTTCGTCCTTGGGATTGGATCCCGGCCATCCTCCTTCAATGTAATGGATGCCCAGATCGTCCAGTTTCAAGGCTACTCGAATCTTGTCCGTCAGGGATAGATTGAAATCTTCCGCCTGGGTTCCGTCTCTCAGGGTGGTGTCGTAAAGAAAAACGTGACGTGGCGGCATTGTTCACTCCAATGCTCTGTGCACATTAACGCGCTTTTATGAAGGTTTGGGCCGGCTCTGTTCACGAGCCAAGAAATTGAATGAACTTATACAGAAGGTGGCGGTCAAAGGAAAGCCTCATCTCACTTTGCATGAGCTTCAAAGCTTTGAAAGGGGTGAGCCCTTTCTTATAAGGGCGATGCGTGGTGATGGCATCAAAACAATCGCAGATATGCAGCACGCGGGCAAAGGGGTGAATCTCGGAGCCTTTAAGGCCCAGAGGATACCCCGTGCCGTCCATGGACTCGTGATGTTGGCGCACGGCGGCCAACTGATCCGCGATCATCCTTTCCATGGACGCCAAATGCTTGTAAGCGGTTTCCGGATGCCGCCGAATGTGGGCGAATTCTTCCCGCGTCAGGGAGGCGGGTTTGCAAAGGATGCGCGCATCCACCCACACCTTCCCGATGTCATGATAGAGGCCGGCCGCTCCAAGGCGTACAACGTCTTCGGGCCGCCAGTTTAGGTGATTGGCAAAGGCCATGGCCATCATGGCCACCTGAACACTGTGCGTAAACGTCTCATAATTGTCCATGAATTGGCGATAGATGACGGCGGCGTTCACTCCGTTTGTACAAAAAAACCGAACCATGGCCTCGGCCCATTGACCCGCTTTTTCGACGTGCATTCCATCATCCACATCGCCAAGGAGACGCCGTGCTATGAATTCTCCATAATGGTAAAAGACGCGAGCCTTCTGCCCCGCGGGCGTAGCCTCATCTTCCGCAAACGCCTCCAGAATCTCATGAAAATAATCGTCCAGCTCCACCACTTCATGCGCTTCGGCATAGAGCTCGTCAATGCGCTGCTCCTTGAGCGCTTCCTTCCACGTCTCGGAATAAAACTGCCCGCGCTCCAAAACCTTGACGAATGTGGGTAGATCTTCCCCCTTGGCCATGACCGGGACATACAGGCTGCAAGGCACCATGAAGTCCGGTACCAAGAATTTGGTGGGAAAAGCCACGTAACCCAGCTCTTCAATGGTCACCGATCCCGGCAGGGACTGTTTCCGAGCCCTTCGAAGATCCAAGCCGCCGAATCCGTTTTCCAGCGCCGCAGCCGATCCCGCCATGTCCACCGCCCTGGCCATGATGGCGTCCCTCTGGGTCTTTGCGCTCCCTTCGTGCACTCCCCGGCACTTCAGAAAGCGTCAGGTGCAGAAACCTGTCCTGTGCGCACCACTCTTCATTTGATCCATCGGCAGCTTTGGGGAAATTCGTGAAAGTTTTTTTGTCATCCCATGATCTTACGCGACCACTTGAGTAGGATGAACGGCTTTTGCACCGCAAAGCTTTGGCGCTACAAGCTTCGACGGTAGCCGACGAAACGAAAGACATCGCTCATGACTTCTTCGTAGTCCTTTCTCAGCCGCTCATAAAGGCGCGCGTTCTCTATGGCGACCCCTCCCAGCTCGCCCAGAGCTTCCACAAAAGCCAGGTCCTCCTCTTGGTAATTTTTCGGCGCTTCTGTGTAAATGCGCAGCACGCCGATGACTCGACCCTTGACCTTGAGCGGCACCGAGCAGATCCCCACGATGCCTTCTTTTTTGGCCGCCTCCCCGTACTGGGCTCGAGGGTCTGTGGCCGCATCTTGGATAATCACTGTATGCCCCTGCAGGGACTCTGCCAGGCTTTGGTCGGCGTCCACGGGGCCCTTGTGAATGTAGGCGTCGCTCAAGCCGTAGCTGGCGGCCAGTTCCAGGGTTCTTCCTTTGGGATCCAGAAGGCGCACCGCGCACGCCTTGGCTCCTAAGACCTTGGGAATGGTGTGCACCATGGCCTGAAGCACGTTCTGCACATCCAAAGATCCGCTCACCACTTGCACCAGCTCTCGAAAGGCTTGGAAGTACGCTCGTTCTTTGGTCATCGCCCCCCCTTGTCGACTTTCCTTTCACGCATTCCCGCTTTTTATTGGACGGTACTTGGATTCAGCTCGCGGCCACCAGCCGGTGGTCACGCGCTCCCAACAAAATGATGTCCGCTCCGTGCCAACCGGGAACCTTAATTGCGCCGTGCGGCGCTCCTCCTGCCTCAAGCCGAAAGGATACAGCCAAACCACTGTCGGACACGTTCGCCGTTCAGGTCTTGTGGACCACACTGTCAGGCTGCCTGCCGCCATTCCATGACCACGTCCCTTTGGCCCACCTCGTAGCGGGGCAGTCCCAGAAGGCGAAGCAATCGATCCGTCATGCGACGGGACGTCGGGCGGTATTGGTCTATCTTTTCCGTTTCTTCCACGAGAAACCGCACCAAGTGTCGCTTTAATGTGAAAGCCGTGCCCTCCACATGGCGCCGCACGCCGCTGATGCGAACAATGTCCTGGCGCGTGAGCAAGCGCAAGGCTTCCAAGGCTTCAAAAAGGTCGCGGGGTCCCATTTCCGGATTTTGAAGCAGATAATGGAAAAAGGATGCCGGAAAGAAACGCAAGGCACTGGTCACAGGATTGGCGGCGGTGGTCCCGAGGCCACATTGACTCCCCGCGCGCACCACATCGCTCATGGTCCACAGTTCATGAATATCGGCCGCCCGGCCCTGCCCGGCCAGCACACGATCCAACACTCTTCCCAGAGCCCGCGTCCCTCGAAAACATGACGGGCACTGCCCGCAGGACTCTTCCGCCAGCCAATCCGTAAAATGCCTGGCCAGACGCACCACGTCGTCATCTTCCCCGATAAAGACCAGCCCGCCCGATCCCAGCATGGCCCCCGCATCATTGAAGGTGTCAAAGTCCAGCGGGGTTTGCAGCAAGTAGGCTCGGGCGCCAGTCAAGGAAAGGATGGCTCCGGACGGCCCGCCGATTTGCACGCCGGAAAGTTTTTTCCCCTCCTGAACGCCCCCGCAGATTTCGATAATATCGGCAAGGGTCTTCCCAAAACGCACTTCCACCAGACCGGTTTTTCGCACAATGCCGGCCACAGAAAAGATTTTCGTTCCACCGCTTCGCGAGGTGCCCATCCCCGCATACCAGGAACTGCCCCGCTGGATGATGACCGGCACATTGGCAAAGGTTTCCACATTGTTGAGCAGAGTCGGCTTGCCCCACAAGCCCCGCACCGTGTTGGACGGCGCCTTGATGGTCGGTTCGGCGGGCTTGCCTTCAATCGCCCGCATGATGGCCCGTTTTTCTCCCGCCACAAAAGCCCCAGCTCCCAAACGGATTTCGATATCAAAGTCCAGACCGGGAACACCGAAAATGTCTTTTCCCAAAAATCCACACCGTCGAGCCTCAAACAGCGCGTCTTCAAGACGTCGTACGGCGTCTTCGTATTCTTTGCGCACGTAAATGACGCCGTAGCGGGCACCCACGGCAATGGCGGCCAAAATCATTCCCTCCAAAACCTGATGCGGCTTTTGCTCGATGAGCGTGCGATCCATAAAAGCCCCCGGATCGCCTTCGTCGCCGTTGGCCACGATCAGCTTGATGGGGTCCTGATTGACGTCTTCCGGCTCAATGCGGCACACAGCCCGCAGCATGGCTTCCCATTTTCGGCCTGTGGGAAAACCGGCCCCTCCGCGGCCCCGTAGACGGGCGTCTCGAACCTCGGCGATGATGCGCTCGGGACTCCAGGGCGGCTCGCCTCGAAACCCCAACACGCGAAACACCGACTCATACCCCCCGGCCTGGCGATAGGAAACCATGCGCGTAGGGTCTTTGGCGCCGGCATACCCCAAAACCACGCGATCCTGAGCCGATCGAAACAACGCGTCTTCCTGCGCCGACGATGCCGTTTCGTCCACGGGCTCCTCTTCATGGGGAACACTGGAACTTTCCTCGGTGAGGACCACGCCCAGGTACGCCTGGGAAGATTCCACCACAACCACTCGGTCCGTGTAAGGACCAAGAACCACCGTGCGTTCGGGCGTTGTCAGGACCACTTGGCCGTCCATCAATCGAACGGTCGGGGGGAGCGCGGCACTCAGGATGCTTTCCTCAGTCAGCTCGGGAAGGCCAAGCCCTCGAAGCAGCCGCCGATTCTTGGCATATATGACGGCGCCGAATCGATCGGATCCGTCCACATCCCGCATCTTGAATGGAAAGACTCGAGGTATCCATCGCCCCAGCTCTTCCCTTCGCCCGTCCGAGCTTTGCACGGCCACAACCCCCTCGGCATCGAAAACCAAGGCACCGCCGCTGAAGTTCTCATCCCGAAAAGTCTCAGGCAAGGAGGGTCCTGAGCCCGCTTTGGCAAACACCTCCACATGGGCGACCCTCAGAGTCTCAAGAGGCTCGCTCACCCTTGTGGACACCAGCTTTTCCACAAGGCGCGCCACAAAGAGCTGCCGATTGGCGTAGTCCGGACCCTGAATCAGTCGATGCACAAGACGAGGAATATCCTCGGCTTTCTGGCGGCCATAAAACCGACTTCCCGCACGCACCACGGGCGCCAGATGACACACACCAAAGCAGTCCATTTCCACGTACTGGACGCCGTAATGCCCAACAGCCTCAACCTCCGCCCCGATTTCCAAGGTCAAACGCCGTGACAATTCGGGCTGACCCCTGAGAAAACAGGCCGTTCCCTTGCACACGTAAATGATAATGTCCCCCGAGGGATCGGCACTGTACTGCTTGTACGAGGCGATGACGCGAAGAACGTCCTCGGGATCCAAGCCCAAACGTTCCACAATGTTTTGGCACGCTTCCGGCGTCACATATCCAAACAAACCCTGAACCTCATGGAGAACTCGAGGCAGATAGGCCTTGGCATCCAGGCCCCTGAGAACCCGGTACATATCCTTGTCTTTTTCCCGTTCCACAAAGCACTGGACCACATCGGGTCTCAGGAAAAACGCCTTGAGCCACCACCTTTTTTCTTCGTCATCATAGGCGATGCGGTGCGAAGCGTGTTCGGGAAGCCGGTTAAACCGCTCACATTCCTGATCCAAAGCCGACATCTGCACCTTTTCATCGGCGTAGCAGGTCTTGAGAAGGCGACGGTAAGCCGCGTCGGTTTCAATCAGGTATCGAATGAAATACCGATGATGGGGATCGCCCGCCTCCATATCTTCCATGAGGTACAAAGAGGCTTTTTCCAAATCCTTGACAGGAAAGCTTCGCCCTTCTTTTCCCCAAACGGTCGTCAAGGCCTCTTCCAAATCCCGCCACAATGCCGATCCTGGCAAGTGCACCTGTTCGTCCAGGGAACGCACGCGGATCTGTTCGGCGCATCCCGTCATGGTGGCTAGAGTTTCCAGAAGCCAGGCCAGGGAATCCGGTCCCAACGGCCCCGGGCAGCGCCTGTGCTCGGGGGGCAAATGCCGCACCCACTGCAGACCGCCCAGTCCGCCCCGCGCCTCACTGATCAGCCCCTCCATGACGCCTCGCCATCTATCATCGGCAGCTGCCATGACCCGATCCAAGGATTCCAAAGCCCTCGCCACATCTTCGGGAATCTTTGAACCGGACGCCTGCAGGTATTCCAGGATCATGTCGATGATGTCCTTTTCGCGCCAGTCTCTTCGTCCCAAAGCTTCGTGAACCAACCGCACGAAACGGTTTTCACGGTCAGGTCCCCACGGCCCTGCGCCCTGCGACTCAAGTTCGGCAATGAACGTCGCAAGGCTTTCCGCTACGTCTTTTAAAAGTAGCCGCAGCTCGTCGAGTCCCGATCGAAGCACCCTCACCACCCTCGCCAACGGCCAAAGGTCTTCCGGCAAGCGGCTATCCCGAACCGGTCCCGCATGGGCCAAGGCGGCGTGAAGGCGTTCCAACCACCCGGCCGGATCGCACGTCATTCGAGGATGTATCGGCTGGTAAGCGTTCATGGTCTTCTCTCCACGGTCGAAGTTTTTATTCCGGACCTGACATCCAGGCTTTCGTCCACCCACATCGACCGATCACAGACAGTCGGCCAGGTCTTGACGTCTTTATGGTGCCGGAGCGCCGCACAGCGCGGGAAGATTTCGCGCCGTGCACACTTGCCGCAAGTATCATTCTCCTAAGACTTCTTAAACCCTCAAAGGCGACGCCGCAGCGCTCATGGTCCACAGGCGTCGGGAAATTTCCTGCCGAGATACCTGAAGCCAGGTGCTCCATTCCTCAGCTGATTCCTTTTCGGCTTCCTTTTCCAGGGCCAAAGGCGATACGCCCAAAAGGACGTGGAATCCTTCATCAATTTCCCGAATGCGCTGCTCTCGGTCTTCTCGATCCGATTCCCTCAAGGTCTCGATGCGCCGAAACCATTGGTCCATGAAAAAGTCGCGAAAGTCGTCGTCCGTGGACGGATCCGGTCGTTTTTGGTACTGGCGAAGGACATGGAACACACTGTATCGATTAATGGTCCCTTCATACCATGACTGCACAATGCGAAGTCTCTTTCGGTCCAGCTCATGCACAATCTGACGGATGCGCGTTCGAAAGGAATCCATACGTTCCTTTTCCAGCAGCTCGGAGAGTTCCCGGTACATGGCCTCTTTCAAAGTGCCTAAGGCAATGCCGCGGCGCTGCATCACCTCTCGAGCGTCTTCAAAGCCTTCTCCCCTGAGCAAGGCCTGGCGAATTTTGGAAAAGGCTTTGTCGGCTTCGTAGAGCTCGTGGCTTTGGGATGCCAGCCTTCGCGCAACGGCCATGGTCATGATCCAGATGCGTTCCTTGTGCCATCGAGCCCGTTGCGCCCATTCTCGGGCAAAGGCTTGACGCAGGTCGTCTTTGTCCAGCCCCTCCAAGTGATAGCCCTCATCCCAAAAAACCTCAAAACAGGCCTCGGCGTTCATGGCTTGGGCGTCCTGGCGTACCATGTGAAACCGCATGTAGAGCTGCAGTTCGCGGACGGCAGCGGCCACATCCGCCTTTTCCCCTCGAGACACCCCGTCGCGCAAACATCGCCGAACAGGTTCCAGATCCTTCATGCGATTCACCACAAGGCTGTAGCGCGCCCCCAAGCCCTTGGGCAAAGGAACCGGCAAAGGTTCTGTCAGTCGATCATTGGTGAACTGGAGCCATGCTGCTTCAATGATATCGGAGGTTTCGCGAATTTCGCGCAACAAAGCCGTGATGACGTCCAGATCCCCTTCCCTTTTGGCTAAAACAAAGAGGTAATGGAGAAGGCGTTCTCGGTTGAATTCCCCGTAACGGCGCACAGCCTTTTCCACTTCTTTGATCCACCGTGGAAAGGTGGTTTCGTACCACGCTATTACACTGTCCGAGATCCCTTCCAGAACGACTCCGGAAAAGGCTTCCACGAGAAGGCGCCACCGAACCAAACTCACCATTTTGTGCAGGACATCCAGAAGCAGGGACTCCTTCCAAGAAGGAAACTCTTGGAACCAATCGAACATTTTTTCCAGGATCCTTGGCGGATCCACACCACGACGCCACGCCTCCTCAATCCAGGCTCGAAGAGCTTCGGCGGGAAGCGGCTCAGCCCGCTTCGATGACACAACCTCTTCCACAAGGGAGGCCAGTCTCCTGGCCCGCTCTTGCTCCTCCAGCACCTCTCGGATGAGGTTTTGAATGAGTTCGTGTTCTGAGGCCTCGTTATCCGCCAGCGAAAATCCTTCGGCAAAGGTCACGGCCGATGCCTGAAACGCTTGCCAGACCGCAGCCACGAGCCGGTTCATGTTCGGCGTATCTTGGCCGTAACCTGTTTTTTCGCCACCAGGCGCCACGGCTCGGCAAATGCTTTCCAGATGCGCTTTCAAGGCGGCATGGTTGTCAATGACCGATTCATGAACGGTTTGTCCCGCATCAGGCGCGCCTTTTCCAGGGGTAAGCTCCTTTCCACCATACACCCATGAGCTCAGCACATCCCGAAAGAAGACTTCCTTTTCACCCCGATGCTCCATTTCCTGAAGAAGCTCTTGCGCCACCCGTCGTGGGGCGGGAAAGTTTTCCTGATGCCAGTAAGCATTTTTGATAACCTTGGAAAATTCTTCCCAGTTGTCGATTCTGTAGCGCGGGTGGTTCATGACGAGAAGATCCTGATTCCACCACTCAAAGAATCGCTCTTCGAAGCGTTCCAGCCGATGCGCCAAAAGGCGCCGCCGATCTTCCGCGCTCAGTAAATGAAGGTAAGGAATGGATGCATAAAAGCGTTCGGCCTGAATTTCGGGGCGGGCCTCCTGAGCCGACGGACCCCCGGAGAGTTTAAGCCTTTCCAGGGCCAGCCAATCGGTTTGCTCCTTGAGTCGCTCCCATTCTTTTTGCAACCGCACGGCCCCGTTTTGACTCAACCACTGCCGCTCTTCCGGCTGAATCTTTTCCGTCGCTTCATACCCGATGGTTTCCACGAGGGCCTGATAAAAAGCTTCGGTATCCGGCCTCTTGCACACATCAGGCTTGGATTCCAAGGCGTGCCAGCAGTCCAAGGCCTTTTGCAGAACCCGTCGGCGCACCTCTTGGCGCGACACATCCAGCACTTTGGTCACAGCCCGGCGCAAGGGATGCCGCTTCCCTAGGCTTCTCCAAGCGGTGGGATCTTTCAAAAGCTCGTAGGCGGAACCCACCCCGTCTCTTGACGTTGCCGCCGCAGCATGGGCCTGAAGCACTTGGGTCAGTTTCTCCCGCTGAGCGGCACTCAAATGGGCGCATTCTCCTATTCGGTGCCGGCCTTGCGCCAAACTCCGTGCAAATCCGGCACAGTGACTTTCGCCGCACGCGCCGCAATCCAATCCCGGCAAGGCCGAGAGCACCGCTTGAGCAAGTTGCTCATCTTCTGATGGGCCGTTGAGGATCCCAGCCCATTGGAGCACAAATTTTTCCGGGGCCACATTCCCGTGCACACGTCCTGGAGCGACAATGCGCAGGGATTCTTCCGCAAGGGCTGAGCGCACCGCGTCCAGAGTACCCACTTCCGCCGCCAGCCTCACGTCCGCTTTCAGTTCTCGCACCACGAAATGGGCCAGATGCACGCCCACTTCTTCTTCATCCAGGCATACGGGAGGCCTCTGACGTCGAAAGAAACGCGCTGCCCGGTCTTCAAATTTCCGCACAGCTCGTTGAGCCAAATCCTGGGTCACCTTTTCCCACGGAGGGACCAGCACGGCGCATGCGGCCGAAACCTCGTCCACAGAAAGGAGCAGCCGGCTCCCGTGCGCTTTTTTGCGCTCAGCCAGGACGAACCGGTAAAAGGCTTCAGCAAAACGCACTACAGTCCGATCCAAAAGGGCTGAACCCTCTTCGGGAGCCAGCTTTTGCAAAACCGGTGCGCTGCGGCGTGCCTTCGACCAAGGTATGAGGTCCCGAACCAGTTCCACAAATTCCAATGGG
The DNA here is from genome assembly GCF_052743555.1 of Desulfosoma sp. Lineage (NCBI taxonomy): Bacteria > Pseudomonadati > Thermodesulfobacteriota > Syntrophobacteria > Syntrophobacterales > Syntrophobacteraceae > Desulfosoma > Desulfosoma sp. The sequence continues at coordinate 78,744 of NZ_JBRAHS010000003.1, read as the reverse complement.
GTGCCCATGATAGGAAAGGTGACCGCGTGCCCCAGACAAGAGGAGGGATCGACCGTTTCCGAAGAAGCCTTGACCCGCGCCACATGCTCAGCCAGGGATGCCAAAAGGCTTTGCATCTCTTCGACGTCCGTGTCGGTCCTCAGGGGCAGAGCCGGGCCGAAAGCCAACGCCTCCGTGCGTACGGCTACACGAAAATCCGCTTCGCCAAAAGCCCGGGAACCCGGCTTTTTCTGAAAGCTCTCCCATTGCCAACGGCATTCCCTTTCCAAAAGCTGCGTCAGCTCTTTTCGCGTCGCCAGTTCGTAGCCACGCCGCTGGCGCACCAGAGCCTTAACAAGGCGTTCCGGGAACGCGGCGCGCACGCGATCCTTCAAGACCTCGAGACCCTGTTCCGGGGACGTGTTTTTCATGCCAGCCAGAGACCAAGAGGCGAAAAGGCGAAGGGTTTGAACGACGAGGTGTTTGCGAGGCAAGGGCTGCGCAATCATTTCCTTGACTTCTCGAATCTCCCGCAGGAGTTCGTCCAGCACCCTGTCCCGCTGGTGTTGCCAGTGACGAAACACATGGGCGCAATCCTGCTCCAAAGACCCGTGCAGGTCATGGATCGGCGTCACAACGCGCAGGCTCGCCTCATCAAAACGCGCTGTCTCTTCAGGGGGCACCACATCGGCTTCGTAGGGGTCCTTGAAACTGGCATGCCTTATGTGAAAACCATCGCCCATGAGGCCTTCCAGGACGGAGACGGCATCCGGCAAAGGTTCTTTTTCGACGACGCGTTGAATCACAACCAGCATAAGATCCGTCAGGGAGAGAAAGCGACGCCATCCCACGACGGATTGAAGCCTTTTGGCATCTTCATCCGTCATGGTCTCGGCCAAACAAAACTGGTGGCATCGCAGCAAAAGGTAAAACAACGCCTCCAGAGGGGCGTCCGGTTTCAAGGTGGCATCCAGGCGATGACGCAATTGTTCGGCACACCTTTGAGCGATGGCGGAAAGTGGTTGGTTTTCATGGGTCAGGAGCTGGTGTTCCAGCCAGAGAAGAACATCCTCGTGAGTGACACAAGGGGCTTCGGGGTTTTCCCACTTGAGAAAGCGCAAGCGGTCCAGACGGCGCTCATGAAAGACGGGGTCCGTGCGATGATGGTTTTCCACAAGAAGAAACCATCGAACCCAAGGAAGAAGATCACACGGCTGCGTCGCAAAAAATCCCACACGCCGCACATGCTCCAGGGGATCCCCCGCCTCGAACCAACTGTGGCGCACCACACCGAGGCACACCGCTTCAGGATTCAAATCCTCGGCATCGGTGTTCCAGGCCTTATCGATGCTTTGCAGGGTCCCAAGAGCGTGGACCACCGCCCTATTCAGGTGCTGCAGGCTCCCTTGAAACTGAAAACGCTCGGCGAGGGTCCCTGTGATCTTTCCGGCCGTGCTTTTCAGGGCGTTTTCCAGTTCGACGGAAAGGCTGGCGTAAAATCGTTCCACAGAACACGGTAGATTCAATCCTTTGATGCCCATGGTCGTCCCCCGTCCTCTGCTTAGATGGCGCCCTGGCCGCTGAGGTCCGGCCACACCCATGTTCGAAAATATTCCATGTAAAAGTCCTGGGACTTTCTGACGCCGACCAAGATGTGGCGCCGCAGATAATCTTCCACCATGTTCTTTTTCTGGTCGTGACTTAAAGAATCGGAAAGCCCATTGAGAAAAGCCTGGAGTTTTTCTCGAGCCTGTCCTTCAAAGAAATCTTCAATCTCCGGGGCATACAGTTGGGTGAGGACCTCCCGCTGCACGCCGCGGTCGATCACGTTTCGGTAGGTCCAAAGATATTCCGCTTCCAACTGTCCGACGGATGCTTGAGGCACTTCCGCGAGCAAGCGTCTCCATTGAGACGTGGTTTCCTGAGCCATGGATTCCACAAGAAGGCGATCGTAGTCTTCCGGATTGAGGAGCAAGGGGCGGCGACAGGAAAGCTCCACAAGTCGGCGCACAGCCTTTTCCAAGCGGGCCGCTTCGTCGGCGTCAAAGGGCACAGCGTAAAGCGCCGCGGCTTCCCTTTCACTGTCTTCCAGAACACAGGTCCACGGCGTCGCGGCCCGGCCGCCGGATTCATCCGCCGCATGCATGAGACCCTCCGAAGGGACTTCCTGAAAAGGTTCGCCTGAGGATTCCGCCGCAGCATCTTCTTTGAGGGCTTCCGCATCCAGCCCGAATCGGCTGAGCAGCGTGGTGGAAACAAGCCCCTTTGGCGATCGGGCGAGAAGAAGGCGCGCCTTTTCCCGGTCCTCGGCCGATTCCCCGTAGTAGAGCAGCACCAGAGCGCGACGCGCATCGCTTCGGCCCATCTCCGCTGCCAACCGAGCCAGGCGCTTTTCCAGTTCCACAACCAGGCGCTGCCGAAGCATGGTCTCTCCATAAAGTTCCTTCGGCCCTACGAATTCCACCTGGTGGTAATGAGCAAGCAGCCCCACATAGTCGCGCCCAATGATGCGCCGATGCAGCTGCTGCCGAAAGGATTCTTCCAGTTCGTGATCCTGCCCCGAAAGGTGTTTCGGAACCCGAGTGTGGCGTGCCATGGCCCGCACATGGAGCGCGGTCAGCTCCTCTACCCAGTCTTTCAGCGTCTCGTCTTCCGTGACCCAACGTTGCAGCGCTTCCTGTTCCCATGGTTCTATGGGGCTGAAAAGAAGGTGGGTGGACAATAACAAGGCTTTCATTTCCGGCACCGTGATTTCACGGCCGCCCAAACCGCCCACCAAGGTCCGCAGCAGCGCCGGGCTTCGACCGTTCAAAGCCTGAGCCAAGCGAGCGCAGGCGTTGAACACGCGGGAGGCCAGCGGCGGAATGGACCCGAAACTGTTGGAGCGATCGAGTACGGCCACAGCCCGCAGCCCTTTGACCCAGTGCTGGAGTTCCTCTTCGGGGAAGGGGTTCATGAGCCGCACCGACACGCATCCCATGCCCCGCCAGCCCTCCTCTTCCAGTTCCTGCAGCGCCTCCACGGCGTTGGGAAACAAGGATCCCTGCAAAACAAGAAGGGTTTCCACGCTGTCCGTGTCGGGATGGGTCGCTTCGTGCAACGCCGAGCCGGCCACACGCACTTCCAAAGGATGGAGATTCACCCCGGTCAGCCGCCGCACAGCGTCCACAGCCTTGGGCCACACCCAGCGCACCATGTCGTGCGCTTTTTCCACCTCGCTTTGCGTCTCCTGATACGTGGCCGCCGTGCAACTGGGACCGTGCACCACCCGTTGCCCGGCCGTATTGATAATGCGGCCTTCCGAGAAATCAAAGCCTTGGAGGGTTTCGGCCAACCAGCGGCGCACCACCGCATCGGGGGGTACTCGGACAAGCCCGATCTTGTGCGTGTCCGTGATGCCGCCAATGGACAGAATGACCGGCAACTTGGCAAAATGGGTCAGAAGCCGCGCCAGGTACAAACAGGGCACATATTCTTGAATGCTCTTGGGCGCCAACATGATGCCGCCGTCGTCTCGAAAACTCATAAAGTCCGTGTGGCTCTCTTCGATGTTGAGATTGGGCGCCGCCAGAGCCCGCTTGGTTAGGAGAAAGAGGCCCTCCAAGCGCGCTCCCACAAACTGGGGAATAATTTCCGTAAAGAGCCTCCAGCCTTGTGAGGCGGTAAACGTGACGGGGAGAAACAAACCGGTGCGCGCCACACCCAAAAGTTTTTCCGCCGCCACTTTTTCCGATGGGTTGAGCTCATCCACGACGATATAGGGGTGTCCGTTGGCAAATGCCTCCGCCATGGCATAAAAGGGGTTGCCGGCCGGAGTGATGGGAAAACCCACGTAAAAGAGCGGGTGTTCGGGCAGGGCGATCTGGGAGAGCACCATGCCGGCCAGCGTGCCGCCCATGATCATTAGGGCGTCTCCCGGGTCGTCCGCACAACGGCGCTGATCGACCTCGGGAACCGCTGCAGCCGGTTTCAAGAACCTTACGGCGCCATTCCTACCGAGGCCGTTCATTAGAATGGGCGACGGCCATTCGCGCCGTTCATTCCGAGCCTTGTCCATGGCCTTTTCGTAGAAGGTGAGCAGTTTGGCGTTTTTGAGCACGGCGTCAGGAAAGCCTCGAATCAGCAGGCCCTTGTCCCGATTCCAGTCAAAGGGAAGGCCCGCATGCACCAATGCGTCAAAGATGGCTGAAACCGCCACCAGATTGGACACCATGCCGGGCCGTCCGGACACCCGTTCCATGATCCCGTCCATATCCACGGTGAGCATGCGGCACGAAATCAAGGCACGGCATAAAGCCCGCAGCTTTTCATGCTCTTTGGAAGCCGTTCTCACGCCCACCGTGCGCAGGGCCCGATCCAATTCCTCTTCCACACGCTCAAGGGCCCATCCACCCTCCTGAGAAGCCCTGTGCCTCAAGTCGGTGACCAAAGCTTGAAGCTTTTCCGGGCACATGCGCACCACTTCCATCCAGAGCTGCTGCGGATCCTCCCAATGATTGACAATCACCGTGCCGCCCGGCCGCAAGGATCCAAAAAGCATCTCGGGGTCTCTTTTCATTTCCTCGAAATTCGTCACCACCATCACGAGAGCGCCAAAGGAAAACATGGCGTCTTTTCTTTCCAGGGGGCGACTGTCCGCAAAGGTTGCCGAAAGCACGGGAGTCCCTCTCTTGGAGGAACCAAACTGCCAGGCCATTCCCGCCCAACACCCCTTGGCGGTGAGAAACTGGGCGAACACGCGGTTGATGGCAATGCCTCGATCGCCCGCCAGACTGGCCACGGCTATAGTAAAGGGGCCAAATCGGGAAAGAACGTGTCGCAGAGCTTCCCGTTCATGCAGCGCCGCCTGAACATGCTGCACGCGAATCAGCCCTCCGGTTTGCAGAAATTCTCTTCGCAACTGCTGAGACAAACGATACTGTTGCAATTCGGTCCAGACGGCCAGCGTGCGCTCTTCCAAAAGGCGATCCAAAACGTGATACAGAAGTCCTGTGAGCCCCCCTTCGCTGTGAGCCTCCGAATCCTGACCGTCGTCCGCTTGGAACAATTCTTTGCCGATGGGGTCGGCTTCCCACAAAGCCTTGGCGGTGTCTCGAAGCTTGGCGTAGGCTTTTTGCACTTGTTCCAAAGCCTCACGCGCTTCCTTGCGGCGCCGGTTCAGCGCCTCTTCCTCTTCGCCAAGGGTCCCCAGTCCTGCTTCAAAGCCTTCCAGGCTTTCCAGGGCTCGAAACACAGCCTGCCACCTTTTTTCATCCTCGTCCTGAAAGCTGTCTCGAAGCTTCGCATAGCGAGCCCCCGTTTCCTGGCCCAGAAGCCGTAGAACCATGTCTCGTTCCAGGCTAACGGCAAAGTGCGGTTTCAGCCGGCCGTCCTCGTCAAAAAGGACCGCATAGGGAAAGGCGCTACCGTCGTGCCGTGCCGATGTCCATTGAGATCGAAGATCGTCCAGAAAGCGTCGCACCCGCCTTTCCGCCTGGAGGATCAACCGAGTTTCCAGGTCGATCTGCCAATTCATCTGATCGCGATAGGTTTCCAGCTGCATGATGAGGAAACGGGCCAGAGCGTTTTTCGGCACCCATTGCCCGGATGCCGTATCGCGCGTCAGCAAGGCTTTGTAGCGAGGATCCCTGGAAACCCAGTAGAGCACCGGCTTGGGATCCATGCGCCATTCTTCGTAGGGCTTTCCTCGATCTTCCGGATGAAACGGGGCCACCCGTTTGCGGTATCGGCCGTAAAACACCACTTCGGGAAGCATACCCGCATGGGCCATGAGGCGGGCGTAATCGTCGGGATCCTGCCCGAAAAACTTTCCGGTTTCCGGGCACGGTGTCACGTCCCATCGCATGGCCGATTGCCCTAATCGATCCGCGAGAAGCCAGAACTCTTGCGAGGCGGCTCGGTTTCCACTGTGCCCCAAGCCCACGAGAATGCCTGGAAATTCCGCGGCCAGATTGATGAGGCTCCACTGAATTTTCTGATTCCCCATCAGAAACTTCCCTATGGGCGTGGTCAAGGTGCCCATGCCCAAAAGTGAACTGGCCGAGCTTTCCCCTCCCGTATTGGAATAGACCTGCGTGTCGGTGATGGTGATGAAGTGCAGCGCGTTGGCCCATCGTTGTCGAATGAGAAAAGCCTGCTGGCGCAGGGCGTTGAGCCATGCCGGAAGGCCGATCACCGCTCCTCCGTCACCGCCTTGGCTCACCACATAGCGCCGTCCCTTTTTGAGAAGCCCCATGCGCACGGCCCGATCCAGCACCTGGGTCATGGCTTCCCCAAAGGCGAAACCACCGCCGAAAACCGTCCGCCCTCCCGGCACTTTCTGCGCCGTTTCGTTCATCTTGTTCAGGGTTTCGCTCATGCATCCCGTTTCACAGGTAAAGGCCACCTGAGGCACCTCGCCGCGGGCGAGACTCATGGCGATGGCCATGGCCACGGGGATCGACAGAACCTGCGCTTCAGCGCAGGACGGACACGCCGAATGTCCCCCTGCAAAGGCCATGGGACCGTAGCGGGCATGAAGCTGGGCCCCAGAGTGAGGCAGATCGTTGAGAAGCCTTTGCGCTATGGAGGCTTCATGTTGCAGCAGTTCGGGATGGCGTGCAAAGATCTCCGGCATTCGCCGTGTCAGATCGTTGAGCAAGGGGCTTTTTGTCACCGGATGTTTTTGGGGTAAGTGCGGACTCACGATCAGCCCTTCCCTTCCCACATCCCGCAGGACTTCGGCATGCACACGTGCCGGGACATCTTCCTGTCGCGGCGCCAGGATGAGATCGATGTCCCCTGCACGCCACAGGCGGGCAATGGAGCGGCCGTCCCACAATCCCTGTTCCTTGAACCACCGGGTGACCTCGTTGGCCGGCACCTGCACGTGCGTCACCGTCGAGGAACCCAGGGTGAACGGCGGCACATCCGCCACGGGTCTTTCAAAAAGCCCTGTGGCTTGCACCTGCAGCCCGGCATGCAGCGCCGCTCTCAGAAGGTCTTGTTCCACAAGGCCGTCTTCGCTCGCACACAAAAGGCCAGCCGTGAATCGGGGTCGAATCAGGCATACGGGATTGCCGTCGGAAAAGAAGGTCACGGTCAATCCCCTTTCCGGAACGCGCCCTTGCCATCCTTCCCCCCTTACCGGTGTAAGCACTTTCTGCCGGATTCCTTCTCCCGGCCACGAGCCGGAGGGGCCTCGATGAAAAGAGAGGGACTGTACCGTGTAGGGGTATGGAGCGGGGTCCTTTTCCAGCGCCGTGAGCCACCGTTCCCAGGAGGCGGCATGGTCCCCATAAAGCCGAACGCCGACCCCGTAATCCAAAAGGGCACGGCGTCGCGACGGGGATTCCTGATCTGCGGTGTAAGGCACGGAAACAAGAAAGGGACAACGCATGCGACACAAACCGCAGTGCGTACAATGATCTTCCACGGGTCCCAAGAGCCTTATCCCTGTCGGATCCACATGGACGCGCATCTCATGGCACAGCCCCACACAATGCAGACATTCCGTACACTGGGCCGTGTCCACGCGCATTTTGCGGGACAAGTATCGCACCCGCTTGTCCGTACTGTGTCGTTCCACCAGGTTATGGCCGCCCAGAACCATGAAATCGCCGAGGTCATCGTATCGAGCGGGATCCTGAGACCGCAGGCCCATCAACTGGGCAAAAGCCAGCACGAACGGCCATAGGGTCGAGTCGTCCAAGGGGCTGTCCACAAGGGCGTAGTCACCTTCGGCATCTTGCACGAAAACGGCCACAGCACAGGTCTCAAAGGTTTCCTGAGACGGCTGAACCATGAGGGCGTAGAAGCGGCCTTCGGCAAGATGCCTGCGACAAAGAAACGCCGCCATGGATGGGGATGCATCCTGTCGAAGCCCATCACGGGCATAGCGGGCGCCAAGCAAACCCAGACGTACGCCGGGGGCGAGCCATTCCTCGGAAAGAACACGATATCGGCCTTGCGGGGTTTCCATGCACATCCCCAAAACGTCGTCTTCGGCGCGTATGGGCCACGAAGCCGCATCGGCTCGGTGCAATCGCTCTAAAACACCTTTCGGGACAGGAAGACACGATATTCTAGGAAACAGTGCGTCCTGCATGGCTTCTCCTTCATGCTTTTTCGGCCGCCGACAGGAAGAGATGGGAAAAAGGAAAGAAGATCGGTTGCGGGAGAAAAGAAATCCGCTCTCGAGCGCCGATGACGCCCGTTCACAGCACGCGCATGAGTAGACCTTTAGCGGCTCAATGCGATGTGGTGCTCGGGAAAAAATGCGGCGGGCCGTCCATCAGGGGTAAATAATGGGGGACCGTCGCCAAGCGGTACACTTAGAAGAAGAATCGACGGAGCCGTCAAGAAAAATTTTTTCACATAGTCACCGAAAGATTCTTTTTTAAACACGGCAGCCCGTACGGCCATAGCGCCCCGGAAGTTTTCTTTGAAAGGCGGTTTCGAGAAAGCCTCGAACCGCCGAGAGTCTTTCCAGGTCGATCCCCGTAGGGACTCCCATGGCGTGAAAGAGGTGCACCAGATCCTCCGTGGGGATATTGCCTGCCGCTTCCGGAATGAAAGGGCAGCCGCCGAGCCCTCCACAGGCCCCGTCAAAGCGCGTGACGCCCAGCTTCCACGCGGCCCACACATTGGCCAGTCCAAAACCGAAAGTATCGTGCAGATGCAACGCCAAGGGCACCGAGAAGGTGGTCAAAAAAATTTCCACGAGGCGTTCGGTGTGTCGAGGATTCGCGCAACCGGCCGTGTCCGCGAGACAGAGTTCGTCCGCACCGGCTTCCGCAAGAACGGCCGCCAGCCGCAGCACACGATTCTCGGGAATTGATCCTTCAAAGCGGCATCCAAAGGCGTTCATCACGCCCGCTTGCACCGCAATCCCGTCAGCCTTGGCCCGGCGCACCACAGACTCGGCCCTGCGAAGGGCTTCCTTCACCTCACAGCCGCTGTTACGCAGGCTGTGCGTCTCCGATGCAGAAATAAACACGGCCACATGATCCACACCGCACGCGGCGGCTCGTTCCAGACCCCTTTCATTTAAAACCAACGCGCGATAGACCACACCCTCTTTTCTCTTAAGACCTCGCACCACCCCTTTTGTGTCGGCCATCTGGCGGACCGCTCGAGGGCTCACAAAGGAGCCGACTTGAATACGCGGGACACCGCAATCTACCAAGTCTACGATGAGTCGAATCTTTTCCTGAACACTCAGCACCCGCGCTTCGTTTTGTAAGCCGTCTCGAGGCGCGGTTTCTTCAATGAGCGTGGGCACGGCGGACTCCTTTGGCACGGCCCTTTCCATGGCGTGCCTCTGCGTGAACGATCCGGTCTCTTTTTAAACCCATCTTCTCACAGGTCATAGAAACCCGCGCAGATGGACAAGCCCCCATGACGCAAACGCCGAATCTTTCGAGGCCGCACAGCGTCGAAAATGAGCAGTTCGCGATGCGGGGCCAGAACGATCGCTTTCCAGCCCCGAAAACAGCACTCAAGATGACGGCCGAGCCGCTCGTACAGGGACCGGTCCACCTCCAGCCTGACGCCGTACGGGGGATTCAAAAAAACGAGCCCGGGAGGGATGGACCACTTTTGAGGATCCACGTTTTCAAAGGGCATGGCGTGCCATGTCACCCACTCGGCTACGCCGGCTCGACGGGCGTTTTCCTGAGCCACAACCACGGCTTTGGCATCCCGGTCCACGCCGATCAAAGTCCCGGGCTGCAGCGCCTTTCTCCCGGCATCGGCTCTTTTCAGAAGATACGCCCAGGTCTTTTCCTGAAAAGACGGCCATTTTTGAAAAAGAAACTGTCGACGCCGTCCAGGAGGAATGTTCGCCGCCAAAAGGGCCGCTTCGATCACAGCGGTGCCGGATCCGCTCATGCCGTCTATCAAGGGCATCTGAGGGGTCCAGCCGGACTGAAGCAGCAAAGCGGCCGCCAGGGTTTCCCGAATCGGCGCTCCGGCATGTTGGATTCGGTATCCTCTTCGATGAAGATGTGCTCCCGAAGTGTCCAAGCTGATCACGCCCTGCTTATGTTGCACGTGCAGGAGAATGCGCTGGACGAAACCTTCACCCTGGATGGAGGTATCTTCCTCCGTTTTCCCTCCTCCATGGCTGCCTTCAAGAAAGCGCACCATACGCCCCAGAGTCTCAAACCGCTGGCGCAAAGCATCCTGAAAAGCCTTTTGGGCCAGGCCGCTGTGGGTAATTCGAGCGCCCTTGAGATACACATCGACGCGAACAGGCACACCGGCATCGATCCACAATTCCCATGGTAGGCGCACCACTCTGGCAAAAAGCTCCTCCCGGGCGCCCACTTTGATGGAAAACCAACGGCAGACAATCCGACTAGCCGTTCGCAACCACAGGTTCGCGCGGTAGCATGCTTCCAGTTTTCCTTGAAATTCGATGCCGGCTTCCGATTCTTCCAGGATGTCCAGGCCGAGCCTTTCCATTTCGCGGCGGCACACGGAGACCAGTTCCTGAGGCACAATGGCGGCAAACCGGTGCATTTTGGCTCGCACATGCGTGCGCACGCGCCTTTCCATGGAGGACACATTTTGCCTGAGCTGAGGTACGGGCATCATCGGCCTCTCACCTCGAGAAAGCCTGAAGGCTTCATGCAAAGCGTTGCGTTCGCCCGCTGCATCCTGTAGAGCAGGTTTGGGCGGGCCCGCATGTCCCAACGGAGGCACAGTGTTCTCGAGGTTCGATGGATTGCGGACGGCCGTCCCGCCGAAAGCGTGGAGATGGCTGTCCTCGATCCGCGCCCCAAAACCCTCGGAGAGCATGCTCATGCACGCTCCTTGCAAGCTCGTCCGACGATGGTTTCGCCGCTTCCTTTCGGCATGCGGCTGTAGGAGCGGCTCCAAGGCGCGATAGAAAATCATGGCTTGCGCCGCTCCTGTTGAAGGTGTTCTCAGACACAGCTCCTACCGAGCTTTGGCGACGGCGTCAAGAAAGGCAAAACCTATGGACAAAGAAAAACAGCGATGGCGCCTGCGAAACCCCCGAGTGTCATCGCCGCTCTGGCACGCTCCCTTGCCCAAATGGCGCCGACACCTCGAAGACATGGTGCAGCGGCTTTCCGCCAGGAATCAGGCCCGCGTTTTTTTTCGCGCTGATGACATCGGGGCGGCAGGCCAGAGTTTTGATACCCTCTGTGCCCTCTTTCGTGAACACGGGGTACCCCTGGCCCTGGCCGTCGTTCCGGCTTGGCTCAGCGACGCACGAATGACGCGCCTTCTGGCGTCCGCTCCTATGCATGAGACCCTGTGGGGGTGGCATCAGCACGGATGGCGCCATGTGAACTGGCAAAAAACGGGAAAAAAGTCCGAGTTCGGTGATCAACGGCCCTTGGAGAAACAGTGGCGGGATATTTGGCACGGCCACATGAAGCTTCTGGATATTTTTCACGACCGGCTTCTTCCGGTATTTACTCCCCCGTGGAACCGCTGCAGTGCTGCAACCCTGGAAGTGCTTGTCCGGCTCGGATTCCAGGCGGTATCCACCACCGATCCTTTGCCAAAAGCGGGAAAACCCGCGAACCAGCTAAGGAACTTGCGCATTGCCGTGGACCTGCACACGCGAAAACATCATGACGGCGCCGCTGATTACGCCGCCCTGGTGCAGGAACTGAGTGCCGCTCTGAGCAAGGACACACCCGCAGGCATCATGATTCATCACCAAAGGATGACATCCTTTGCCTTTGACTTTCTTGATGAACTCCTTCGACAACTCCGCTTGTCGGGAAAAGCCAAATTTTTGTCTTTTCAAGACCTGTTGAAAAATCCTTGAGGAGCAACACAGCCCGTTATGGCCACTCACCGTGCCCTGTTGCTGTACGCCGACCATTCCGGCCGCATTCTGGAACACCCCTATTTGGAGATGGCCGCATCCAGCGCCGGGCGCCTCTCGCGCCCGTCGCCCGAGGACCTCATTCCACTGCCTGAAGGCAGTGAAATTTTTCGACTGCCGGGCCGTTTTCCCGTGGGCTATGACCGAGAAAAAAAGAGGTTCCACGTTCTCAGCAGTGACCCTTACAATCCTCGACACACCGTGGATGCTGTGGCGGCTTTTGTGGCCCCGGCCCACACGCAACTTTATACGGCGGCTTACAAGACACGTCGCCACGCTCCTCTTCTGCCGCTTTTTGCCTACACGGCCGTGGGATGGTTCCAAGGGGGCTTTGTCACCACGGCCGTGCGCCTCGATCCCGATCCTCGGCAGGATTTTAAGCATTTCGACCCCGAAACCATAGCACGAAACGTTCGTCGGCGCCTGCGTCGCGCGCCCACCAACCGTCTGGTCCAGCACCTGGGTCGTTGCGCCCTCACCTATGGATGCCCGGCGGCCAGAAATCTTTTCATGGACCGCTGGGAAGCCCCTCTTCCCACATCCCCTTCTTGCAACGCTCGATGTTTAGGCTGCATCAGCCTTCAGGAAGAATCCGGCCTGTGCGCCACGCAAGAAAGGATCCGTTTCGTGCCCACTGCGGAAGAAATCGCCGAAGTCGCCGTCCCTCACCTCCTCAAGGCCCCTCGGGCCGTGGTGAGTTTCGGGCAAGGCTGCGAAGGGGAGCCTCTGCTGCAAGGACCTACCTTGGAAGCCGCCATTCGACACATACGCCGGGAAACCTCACGAGGGACTATCCACTGCAACAGTAACGCCAGCCTTCCCGATGTGATCGCCCGGTTGGCCGATGCGGGGCTGGACAGTTTGCGGGTAAGCCTCAATTCAGCGAGACCGGCCTTTTACCACGCCTACTACCGACCCAAAGGCTACAGTTTTGACGATGTGGTGCGATCCATACGCCTCATGAAATCCCGAGGGCTCTTTGTTTCTCTAAACTATTTTGTCTTACCGGGGTTTACCGACGACCCGGAAGAAGTGCGGGCCTTGTGTGATTTGTTGGAAAAGGCTCCGGTGGACCTGATTCAAATGCGAAACTTCAATGCGGATCCTGAATGGATCTTGAAATCCATCGGCTTCAGGTGCGTTCGAAAACCCATGGGCATTCGGCGTATCCTGGACATTCTTCGGGACCGTTTCCCCGATCTTCGGTTCGGCTATTTTAACCCATGCTTGGACCCCAACGCATAAGGTGATACAGCGACAGCTGAGGCGTTTCCTGGAAACACATGGAGGTGACCGTGGGAAAATGGGATGTGGTCGTCATCGGTGCGGGCATTGTGGGTCTGGCAACGGTTTATCAACTTTTGGAGCGCAGGCCGTCTTTGAACGTGGTGGTTTTGGAAAAGGAAGACCAGCCTGGAGCCCACCAAACGGGGCATAACAGCGGCGTCATTCATTCAGGCATTTACTACCGCCCTGGATCCTTGAAGGCGTCTCTGTGCGTGGCAGGCGCCAAATCGCTGGTGGATTTTTGCCGAGATCAGTCCATCCCTTTTGAAATTTGCGGGAAAATCGTGGCCGCCACCAATGCGGTAGAGGTGGAACGACTGCAGGAACTGCAGCGACGCGGAACCGTCAACGGCGTGCCTGACATCGCCGTCCTTTCCCCCGCGGAAGCTCGAAACATCGAACCCCATGTCCACTGCGTGCAGGCCCTATGGGTGCCCACCACTGGCATTGTGGATTTCCGTCAGGTCGCCCAAAAGCTTGCCCAGATCGTGGAGTCTCGAGGCGGCCGCCTCCTCTTTTCTCAGCCAGTCATGGCCATGCGCCGGGAGCGGGGCGCGACGGTCGCGATCACACCTCACGGCGAATTTTCCGCTCGGGTTGTCATCAACTGCGCCGGCTTGCATGCCGACCGCATCGCCCGCCTTGCCGGCTTCACACCCCCTGGCCGCATTGTGCCGTTCCGCGGGGAATACTACAGCCTTCGCGAAGCACGCCGCCACCTGGTTCGATCCTTGATTTATCCCGTGCCGGACCCCAGATTTCCTTTCCTCGGAGTCCACTTCACACGGCGCATCGACGGATGCATCGAAGCAGGGCCCAACGCCATATTGGCTTGGGCTCGCGAAGGCTACACACCCACTACCGTGCGGCTTCGAGATACCCTCGAGGCCTTGACCTACCCCGGCTTTATTCGGCTCGCCCGTAAGTATTGGAAAACGGGACTTGAGGAAATGGTTCGATCCCATTCCAAAAAGCTCTTTGCGAAAGCCCTGCAGAGGTTGGTGCCGGAGGTCACGGCACAGGACCTGGCACCGGGAAGTGCCGGGGTGCGCGCTCAGGCCCTGAGTCCCGAGGGCAGGCTTCTGGATGATTTTGTTGTGATGGCCGAAGCCGGCCAGGTTCATGTGCTCAATGCCCCTTCTCCTGCAGCCACCTCTTCCCTGGCCATCGGCGAGGTGGTGGCCGCCAAAGGCTTGTCCTTTTTGCGGTAAACCAGAGCCTGACACATGGCGATGAGGGTTCCGTCAAGATCGGTGACGCGAATCTGGTAACTGGCCGTTCGCAGGGTGCGGTGCACTTCTATGGCTTCGGCCCGCAGGGTGGTTCCCAGGCGTGGAGCCGCCATATAGGTTACGTTCATATTGAGCGCTACGGCCATAATGCCATGGGAATTGGAAGCGATTTCAAAAGCTTCGTCGATCAGTGAAAACACGGCACCGCCGTGGGCCAGACCGAAGATATTTTGTTTGGAGGCATCGAAGATCATTTCCACCAGCGCGTAGCCGGTGTCCATGGCCACCAGCCGCAAACCCAAATGGCGGGCGTAAGGTTCTTCGTTGACCTTTTCCATCAGAAAAGATCGGACCTTCTCGTCCATGTCGCTGCACCTCCTGGCTCGTGTCAAAACACCACGTGGTCCTCTGCGCAACATCCTTGGAACCGTAAAGGGCTATCGCCGTGATCAAGGAACCCCTTATGACCTGTTCGCCACGCCATGGCCGTTTGTCACGGGCCGAGCCTTACGAGGATCTCTTGACCCTAAAGGATGTCTTTTGCTACAAACGAACCGCTTTGATAAGGGAAGGATCCAAAAAAAGGCGCCCGGACGACAATGATGAGCGGGAAACCCATCTTTGACCATAAAAGCGGCTGGTGGTGGTGGAAAAGCAGGCGTGTGAACCGTCCACCCTGGGGCCGTAAATGACGCTTCTCTAGGCCGTGGACGGCGCGCCCGTTCACGGCCTTTGGTTTTTTGTCCCTTCGAACATGGAAAGACGGGAGTTGTTCGTGGTCGAAAGAAAAATACTGTTGGGTAATGAAGCCATAGCCCATGGGCTTCTGGAAGCCGGCTGCTCCATGGCGACGTCTTATCCCGGAACACCCGCCTCGGAAATCATGACCACCTTGATCCAGCTCAAGAAACAGCACGGACTGTCCTGCCACTTGGAATGGTCCATCAATGAAAAGGTGGCGGTCGAAACGGCTTTAGCCAACAGTTACATGGGAAGGCGATCCGCCGCCGCCATGAAACAGGTGGGCTTAAATGTGGCCGCGGACCCGGTGATGAGCGCCGCCTACACCGGCGTCAAGGGAGGTTTTCTTCTCATCGTGGCGGATGATCCTGGACCTCATAGTTCCCAAACGGAACAGGACACGCGGCAATTTGCCATGTTCGCCAAATTGCCGGTGCTGGACCCGGCTCTGCCATCCCAAGCCCGCGACTGGATCGCTCCGGCCTACGCCCTTTCCGAAAAGTATGAAATCCCCGTCATTCTTCGTCCCACGACCCGCGTCTGCCACGCTCGACAGGACATGGCTGTGCGGGCCTTTTCCAAAGGTGTGGTTCAGCCGGTCTTTGAAAAGGATCCCGCTCGATGGGCGGCCACGCCCAAGTTTCGTTATCTTCTTCATCAGAAACTCAATGAAAAACTGGAAACAATCTCCCGTGACCCTTTCTGGCAACCCCGGCTTCTCAATGCCGCCGCTCTGAACGATCCCACCGAACTTCAAACGCCGAAAAGACATGCCAAAGTCCTGGTCACCTCCGGTGCCGCGTGCGCTCATGCGGTGGAAATCCTTCACGCCTTGAACCTCTGGAAACACATTCCCATTTATCAGGTGCCCATGCCTTATCCGCTTTCGGAAAACTTTTGCACCGAAGTTCTGGACATCGCACAAGAAATTCTCGTTCTGGAAGAGACACAGCCGGTGATTGAAGGGCAGATTCGGGACCGAAACAAGGTCAAAGGGCGTCTGAGCGGGCACGTTCCTAAAGAAGGCGAATTGCTGCCGGAAATCGTCGAAAACATTCTGCGGCGATTTCTGCATCTTCCCACCGCCGCGCCCACGCCACCTTCGGCTTTGGCGCGGCGGCCCACGCTGTGTGCCGGATGCGGGCATCGAGCCGCCTTTTTTGCCATTCGCAAAGTGTTTCCCAAAGGCATCTATGCCGGCGACATCGGCTGCTACACCCTGGGCCTGAACTTGGGCGCCGTGGATACCGTGTTATGCATGGGCGCCTCCATCAGTCAAGCCGCCGGCTTTTACCACGCCTATCGACAGGCGGGTCAAAACACCCGGCACGTGGTGGCCGCCATCGGCGATTCCACATTCTATCACGCGGGCATTCCCGCTCTCATCAACGCCGTTTCTCAAGGGTGTCGATTTCCCGTCATCATTCTGGACAACGGCACCACCGCCATGACGGGCCATCAGCCCACTCCGGCCGCCGGCATCACGGTGGATGGCATCACGGTGCCCGCCGTTTCCTTGGAAGCCTTGGCCAAGGCCTGCGGTGTGAAGCATGTGAGCGTGGGCGACCCCTACGATCTTGCCGGCTTTACCGAACTGTTGCAGGCGGCCAAGGCCCATTGCCAAGATTCGGAAAACGGCGGCATGGCCGTGGTCATTGCGCGGTGTCCCTGCCTTATGGCCCACGCGCGCCAGGAAGGCCGCCCATCTTCGGCGCCACGCCCCATGGTCACCGACAGATGCGAAGGGTGCGGTTTCTGCCTCAAGTATTTTGAATGCCCGGCACTGATCTTTCACGGGGAAAAGGAAGCGGTTTCCATTGACGAGAACATCTGCGCCGGATGCGGTGTCTGTGTGCACGTGTGCCCTCACCAAGCCATTGCCTGGGCGCCGGCTGACGTGTGATGACAGGAAAACAAGGACGAACCTCATGCAACAGCAACAAATCGCCGTGAGCGGCCTCGGTGGACAGGGCGTGCTTTTCGTCACCCAACTCCTGGCGGAGGCGGCCCTGCGCAAGGATTTTTCGGTGTTGGTTTCCGAAACCCATGGCATGGCCCAAAGGGGTGGCCATGTCATCAGCCACCTCAAAGTGTATGCCCGCACGAACCCTGAGACGCCCCTCACTATGGACCCCCTGACGACATCACTCCTGACAAGCCCCCTCATTCGCCCCGGGTGCGCCGATGTGCTTTTAGCCCTGCACGAAGAAGGTCTGGCAGCTCACGGATACCTGCTTCGGCCGGATGGGGCCCTGTTTTGCCATCGCCCGCAGCCCAAAGCTTTCGGCGACATCAATGCCGTGGGCTTGGCCAAAAAGCTCGGAAACCCTGTGGCGGCCAATGTGGTTCTTTTGGGCTTTGCGGTGGCCAAAGGCGCCCTTTTTTGCACCATCGAGGATGTCAAAACCGTGCTGGCTCAGTCGACGGGCAAAAGGGCGGCTTTGAGCCTTCAGGCCCTGGAAGCCGGAGCACAGGCGGCGTTCACGTGTCGGGGCGGCTGAAAAGTTTTCGCCATGGAAAAATGTCGGCCTATGAGAATTTTGCAAAGAGCGTAGCCCGACCATGGATGGGACCCTTTTCGAACAAATGCCGCAGTTTGTGGTGTCGGGACTGACCCACGGCAGCATCTACGCCTTGATCGCCTTGGGGTTTTGCATGGTCCAGAACGCCACCGGCATTGTTAATTTCGCTCAGGGCGATTTCGTCATGCTCGGCGCGCTCATGGCCGTAACCCTTTTGAAAAAACTTGCCCTGCCCATGGCTGCGGCACTCGTGGGCGCCGTCCTTTTCGGGGCTCTGTGCGGCCTGGCCCTGGACAGGGGCCCTTTGCGACACGCCCGCCATCGCAATGTGCTGGTGCTCGTGATGATTACCGTCGGCGTTTCCATCAGTGTTCGAGGCGCCGGCATGTTGGTCTGGGGCAAGAACGTCCATGCCTTGCCTTCCCTGGGAAAGGAAACGCCTATCATCTTGGGTTCCGCCGCTGTGGTGCCTCAAGTACTCTGGATTATCGGCCTTTCCATCCTGATTCTGGGGCTGCTCTACGCCTTTTATCGCCATACACTTCTGGGCAAAGCCATGCGGGCCGCGGCCGACAACCCTTACGGAGCCGTTCTGATCGGCATTTCCGTCTCCAAGGTCACAGCCCTTGCCTTTGCCATGGCCGGATCCATGGGCGCCTTGGCCGGCATTTTGATCGCACCCTTAACCAGTATGAACTACAGCGGCGGTCTGATACTCGGACTCAAAGGCTTTTCCGCGGCCATTCTCGGCGGCTACGGCAGTGTTATGGGCGCCGTCTTTGGAGGGTATCTCCTGGGGCTGTTGGAAGCTTTCGGCGCCGGATTCCTGTCTTCCGCATACAAGGACGCTTTTGCTTTCGTTATCCTTTTGGCCGTCTTGTTTGTCAGGCCTGCCGGATTGTTCGGCAGTGAACGGGTTCGAAGGCTTTAACCTGTATGCGCCCGATTCCGTTTATCCCCAAGGCCTGGAAACCCCTTCTGGGGCTCGCCGCCCTTCTGGCTTTGACAGCCCTTTTAGTGCCCAACGATTATTTTCTTGTTCTCTTCAATATCATGGCCTTGAACGCCATGGTGGTGCTGGGACTGAATCTCCTCATCGGCTCTGCCGGCCAAATTTCTCTCGGCCACGGCGCCTTCTTTGGACTGGGAGCCTACAGCAGTGCCATCGTGACGACGCAGTTGAGCTGGCCCTTGTGGGCCGGGTTGGCTGTCGCCGTGGTGGTCACGGCTCTCTTTGGCGTTGCTCTGGCCGTTCCGACCCTTCGGCTGGAAGGTCATTACCTCGTCATGGCCACTCTGGGCTTCAACATCATCTTCAGCATCTGCCTCAATCACATGGAACCGCTGACGGGAGGCCCTTCCGGCCTTTCCGTCATTCCGGTTATGCACCTGGGCCCATGGGCTCTGGACACGGACCGACGATTCTTCTTCTTTGCTTGGTCGGTTTTCCTTGCGATCTTTGCCGGCGTGCTCAACCTGGAAGACTCGCGAATCGGACGCGCCCTAAAAACCATTCACGACAAGGAACTCACAGCCCGAACCCTGGGTGTGCCGACGTCCCGGTACAAGGTACAGGTGTTTGCCCTGAGCGCGGTGCTTGCGGGCTTGGCAGGCTTTGCCTATGCCCATTATATGACGTTCATCAGCCCGAGCACCTTCGATATTTTTTATTCCGTTCAAGTGATCACCATGGTGGTGGTGGGCGGTCCGGGCAGTCTGTGGGGAGGATTGGCAGGCACGGTGATCTTCACCTCTTTGCGGGAACTCCTTCATGCTATGGAAGACTTTCAGGTCCTCGTCTACGGCCTGCTTCTGACCCTTTCTCTTGTTTTCTTTCCCCAGGGTTTGCTTCCCGCCGCTTTGAGTGTCGTGCGGCGCCCATGGGGTTGTGCACCAGCGCGTCCTCAGGGCGACCTTTGCAGCCCAAGAAATGAGAGACGCCCAAAGCCGGACTTTGGGATGCAATCTTGGGGGCTTCGGGCTGTGAAGCTGCGAACCCAGGCACCGGACGCTTCAAAATCCAAAGATTTCAGCGACACGCCCGTTCTTCGAGTGGAGGGCCTTTCTGTGCAGTTCGGCGGGCTTCAGGCCCTGGCGCACGTTTCGTTTTCCGTGCATGCGGGGGAAATCTTGGCGGTCATCGGACCCAACGGCGCCGGCAAGACAACGCTTCTGAACGCCATCTCCGGCCTGGTGCCCTTGACGGAAGGGGCCGTGGCGGTGCGCGATGTACACGTGAGCCGCAAGCGGGCGGACGAAGTGGCCTGCGCCGGCGTGGGCCGCACTTTTCAAGCGGTGCAAATGTTTGAGCATCTCACGGTTCTGGAAAACCTCATGGTGGGCATGCATCGTTTGGGCCGATCCGGATTCTTCAAGGCCATGGCGCATACGCACTGCGAGCGACGGGAAGAGAAAGAACTGCAGCGACGGGCGATGGAGCTTTTGAACGAAACCCCTCTTGCCTCCTTAGCCCATGAACCGGCGGCCTGCCTTTCGCTTTTTCAACAAAAGCTTCTGGAAATCCTTCGCGCCTTGGCCATGGAACCGGCCGTGCTGTTGCTGGATGAGCCCGTGGGAGGATGCTCACCCAATGAAAGTCGAACCCTTATGGATTGGATCGCCACCCACCAACAGGCCGGCATGGGCATGGTCTTGGTGGAACACGACATGAACATCGTCATGGCCTACGCCACGCGCGTGGTGGTGCTGCACCACGGACGTGTCCTGGCGCAGGGGCATCCCACGGCGATTCAAAAGGACCCGAGGGTCATCGAGGCATACTTGGGGCGGCGCCGCGCGGGGCCTCACCCATAATCCGCGGGAAAAGCACCTTATGCTGACAGTGGTCCAGGTTTCCGCTCACTACGGTCCTTTGCCGGTGCTAAGGCGCGTCAGCTTGCACATGGACGCGGGGGAAATGGTCTGTTTGCTGGGGGCCAACGGAGCGGGAAAGAGCACCCTGTTGAAGGTCATCAGCGGTGTGCTTCGACCCAGTGAAGGCGCAGTGTTCTTTGACGGCAAGCCGATCCATGGGGTGGCTCCGGAGCAGATTGTGCGCTGCGGTCTGGTGCATGTCCCGGAAGCTCGACAACTCTTTCCCAATCTCACGGTTTTGGAAAATCTGGAACTGGGCGGCTACATTCACGGCTCGAAAAGCATCGCGCACGATCTGCCCAAAATGTTTGATCTCTTTCCCATATTGGCCCAACGCCGGTTCCAAAAGGCAGGCTCCCTCAGCGGCGGCGAACAACAGATGCTTTCCATGGCACGGGCCCTCATGGCCCGTCCCAAGCTCCTGATGCTGGACGAACCGTCCCTTGGACTTGCCCCTTTGATCGTTGAAGAAATATATGCCACATTGCACAGGTTGCATGAGGCCGGCACCACGGTTTTGCTGGTGGAGCAAAACGCCATGCAGGCCCTGGAGGTCTGCCAGAGGGGTTATGTGATGGAAACGGGGCGCATTCTTTTGGAGGGGACGGCGGAAGAGCTTCGAGAACACGAGGAAGTGCGGCGGGCGTATTTAGGGCGGGATTACCAGTATAAGTGGGAGAGGTAAGATTGAGAGGGCACGGGCAGGCCATGGAGCAGGGCGATTGGAACAGGGAAAAACGGCACCAGGTGCAGCGGGAACGGTTGCAGATGACCCTGAACCGCGCCTACTTTCACGTGGACTTTTACCGGGCCCGCATGGACGCTTTGGGTCTTGTTCCCGAAGATGTGACAACCGATGACGCCTTTCAAAGCCTTCCGTTTACCACCAGCGAGGACTTGGCAGACCACTACCCTTACGGCCTCTTTGCCGTGCCTTTGAGAGATGTGGTGCGGTTGAAAATCGCCACGAGTCGAGACGGGCGTCCCATCGTCGTCGGATTCACCCGCCGAGACGCGGCCCTTTGGCAGTCCCTGATGGTTCGGCTGTTTGCCGGCTTGGGGATTCATGAACGGGACATTGTGCAAGTAGCGTTCAACTATAGCCTGTTTCCCGGCGCCATGACCTTTAACCAGGCCGCTGAAGCTCTGGGCGCCACCGTCGCGCCTTCGGCCACCGTGTCCGCCCGGTTGCAGTTGCAAATCATGCGCGATTTTCGCTCCACGGTGCTGGCCACTACACCGTCCTTTGCCCTGCATCTTTTGGACACGTTGCGTGAAGAGCACAGCCAGGGCCGTGAATCCCACGATCTTTCCCTGAAACTTATGGTGCTGGGACCAGACGCCGTGCCTGAAATTTTGCGGCAACGGCTTCGAAGCCAACTGGGCCTCCCCGTCTACAACATCTACGGTGTCTCGGAAATGGTGGAACCGGGCCTTGCCGGAGAATGTCCCGCCCAACGAGGATTGCACGTGGCGGAAGAACACTTTTTGGTGGAAGTGGTGCATCCCGTCACGGGTGCGCCCGTGCCGCCGGGCGCCGAAGGGGAATTGGTCATCACCACCCTGTCTGCGGAAGCTTACCCGCTCCTTCGCTATCGCACGGGAGACGTGGTGACCCTGGACCCGTCACCGTGCCCTTGCGGTCAGGACACCGTGCGCCTCTCGTCCGTGCTTCGCCGCACGGATCATCGCGTGAGTGTTCGCGGCATTCCCGTCAGCCCTCACCGAGTGGAACGCCTTGTGCGCGACACGGAGCCGGATATCCAGGATTTTCGCCTGGTGGTGTGGACTCGGTTCGGTTTGGGGGACAGTCTGGAAGTATGGACGGTGTTCAAAGTCTTCTCCAACGAAAGCAAGGCTGCGCGGTTGGAACGGCTCCGCAGCCGCCTTCGAAGGGAGCTGGGCCTGGGAGTCCGCGTTGTGGACGTTGCCCCTGAAAGGCTCCCTCAGGAAGGATTGACATACAAGACCGTTTTTAGAGAAAAAATAGAGCCATGAAAGGAGCTCGTTCCATGACCGTGAGTTTTATGCCGGTGCGTTCCAGCCTGGAAGACTTGGAAAAGCTGCAGCTTCAAGGGTTGCAGTGGACCGTGCAGCATGCGTACCACCATTCGGCCTTCTATCGGCAACGGCTGGACGCCGCCAAGGTAACGCCCGATCAAATACGCTCCTTGGACGATCTGCGGCGCCTGCCATTCACCACGGCCGATGATCTGCAAGCGGGTTACCCGTTTCCGTTGCGGGCGGTGCCCTTTGAAAAGATCGTGCGCATCCACGCTTCCTCGGGGACCACAGGCAAACGCAAGGTGCTGTCCTATACGCAAAAAGACATCGACGATTGGGCCACCATGTTTGCCCGCTGTTTTGAAATGGCCGGCTTGACACGTCAAGATCGGGTGCAGATCGCCGTGGGCTATGGGCTTTGGACTGCAGGTGTGGGTTTTCAGTTGGGTTGTGAACGGTTTGGTGCCATGGCCGTCCCGGTAGGCCCGGCCAACACGGAAATCCACTGCCAAATGCTTGTGGATCTTCAGTCCACCGTCTTTTGCGCCACCGCGTCCATGGCCCTTCTCATGGCCGAAGAGATCGAACGCCGCGGGCTTCGAGACCAGATCGCCCTTAAGAAGATCATTTTCGGCGCCGAACGCCACAGCTCCAGCATGCGCCGACGCATTCAGGCCATCACGGGCGTGGAACACATGTTTGATATTCCCGGCCTGACAGAACTCTACGGCCCGGGCACAGGCCTGGAATGCACCGCGCATCAAGGCATTCACTATTGGGCCGACTATTACATTTTGGAAATTCTCGATCCGGAAACCCTGGAGCCGGTGGCTCCGGGAGCATTGGGTGAGATGGTGGTCACGACACTGCGCAAGGAAGCCGCCCCCTTGATTCGCTATCGCACGCGGGATCTCACGCGGCTCATTCCGGAACCGTGCCCGTGCGGCAACCCATTGCCGCGCCATGACCATATTCTGGGCCGCTCCGACGACATGTTCACCTTTCGCGCCGTGAACATCTACCCCGGACAGATTGACCATGTGCTGTCCCAAATCCCGGGAGTGGGCAGTGAATACCAAGTGCACCTGCACCGTCGGGAAGACGGCCGAGACCAGATGAACCTCAAGGTGGAGCGGGCCGCGGGAAGACCCGCAAAGCAAGATGCGGCGCTCAAGGAACTGATTGCTTCCGAAATCCGCCGGCACATCCTGGTGCGATGCATCGTGGACGTGGTGGACTACGGCTCTTTGCCGCGAACGGATCGAAAAAGTAAACGTGTCTTTGACCATCGCATTGCGGAAGACTGAACCAGGAAGTCGGCCGCCACGGTCGGTGCTCAGAAAGGATGGTGATTTGGGGCCGCTGTGCACGCGGCGCATGGTGCTATGAGCCCTTGGTAGTGCCATCCATCATACCGCCTACGCCACAAGGAGGTTGCCATGAAACAGCAGACAAAATTGCGCAGTCCCCTCAGCGCGGCGGCGTCCGTTTTGGTCGCACTCCTTTTGGGATTTTCACCCGCCTCATCAGCGGATCCCATCAAGATCGGAGCCTTTTTTGACCTCTCGGGCCCGGCGTCCTCCATCGGCACCCCCACCAAGCTTGTAGCTGAAATGGTGGTCGACAAGATCAACAAGGAAGGCGGAATCAACGGGCGACCTTTGGAATTGGTCATCGGCGATACGGAAGGGGATCCCACCAGAGCCCTTCTGGTGGCCAAGCGGCTCGTGGAAAAGGACCAGGTGACGGCCCTCATCGGTCCGACCCGCACGGGAACCGGTATGGCCGTCAAAGCCTACACCGAAAAGGAACAGATTCCCGTGATCATGACCATTGGAGGCGATCCGGTGATTGCCGGCGGCAAATACGGCCCCTTCACCTGGACCTTCAAGACCCCTCAACGCACCTCCACGGCCGTCACCAAGGTCTATGCCTTTCTCAAAGCCAGAGGCTGGACCAAAGTGGCCCTCATCACCGCCACAGACGGGTTTGGCAAGGACGGTCTGGAATGGCTCATCCGACTGGCACCGGAACACCACATACAGATTGTGGCCAATGAAGCCTTTGATGTGAATGATGCGGACATGACCACTCAGCTCGTCAAAATCAAGGCCAGCGCAGCGGATGCGATCATCTGCTGGACCATCGGGCCGGCTGGAGCCCGCGTGGCCAAGAACGTCAAACAGCTGGGGATTTCCATCCCCCTGTTTCAATGTCACGGCCAACCCGATCCCAAGTATGTGGAACTGGCCGGATCGGCCGCCGAAGGCACCTACATGCCTTCGACGAAACTCATGGTGGCGGGGCAGCTTCCCGACGCCGATCCCCAAAAAGCGGTCATTCAGGAATTTATCAGCTTGTACAAGGACGTGTACCATTACGATCGCCAATACCCCATCAACACGCACAGCGGCTATGCTTGGGACGCCATCATGATTCTGGCTAACGCCATGCGCCAGGCAGGCACGGACCGCACGGCACTGCGCGCGGCCATTGAGCAAACTCGAGGCTATGTAGGGATCAGCGGCATCTTTAACCTCAGTGCCCAAGACCACAACGGTTTGGACGTGGATTCCCTGGTGATCGTTCAAGTGGTCAACGGAGGGTGGAAACTGGTCAGTCCATGACCCTTTCGTCCTTACACATTCTCGGAAGTCCAGGGCTGGGGGGCGCAGAACGGTTTTTCATTCGGTTGGTGAACGCTTTAGCGGCACGGCACGAAAAAACGGCCGTGGTGGTGCGCCCCAAAAGTCCGGTGCCTCGATTCTTGCATCCTTCGGTTTCGCTCCATTACGTGGCCATGCGCAATGGATGGGATCTGTTTTCGGCCCTGAAGCTTCGAGCTTTGATCGGCCGCAGCGCCTACGCCGTGGTGCAAACCTATATGGGCCGCGCCACACGCCTCACTCGAATGCCTCGGTCTTGCTCCTCCGTGCACGTCGCCCGCTTGGGAGGCTACTACAAGATTCCGGGCTACTACACGCATGCTCATGCTTGGGTGGGTAATACCAAAGGCATTTGCGACTACCTGGTGCGCCAAGGGCTCCCATCCCATCGGGTTTTCCACATACCGAATTTTGTTCCCTTACCCACGCCGCTTCCTGCCGAAGACCTGGCGCAGTTGCGCCTTCAGTGGCACATCCCCAAAGAAGCTCAAATCGTGTTTTCTCTGGGACGTTTTGTGGCCAAGAAAGGATTCGACGATCTTCTGTCCGCTTTTTCCGTGCTGTGCCAAAACCATTCCGCACGGCCCACGGTGTTGGTCATCGCCGGAGACGGTCCGGAAAAAGAAGCCCTGCAGAAACACAGTGACGTCCTGGGACTGGGTGCTCGCGTTCGCTGGATCGGTTGGCACGATGAACCGTCGCCTTTTTTTCAAATGAGCGACGTTTTCGTGTGCCCATCGCGTCACGAACCCCTGGGCAACGTAATTCTGGAAGCCTGGAGCCACGGTGTGCCGGTGGTGTCCACAAGAACGCTGGGGGCAGTAGAGCTCGTCACGGAAAACCACAACGGCCTTCTGGCACCCGTCGCCGACCCTCTAGCCCTCGCGCAAGCTCTCCTTCAGGTGCTGAAAGACCCCGTCCTGCAAAAGGATCTTGGCAAAAACGGGCAAAGGACGGTGCAGGAGTTGTATTGCCAAGAGCGTATCGTGGGACAATACCAGGAACTCTATGAAAGGCTTGTCCGGTGAGGTCCTCGGTGTCGCAGGCGTCTCCTCGTTTTCTCATCATTCGGCCGAGCGCCATCGGCGATGTGGTCATGGCCTTACCCATGGCCGCGGCCATCAAGAAGGCGTGCACGGGCGCCTTTGTGGCATGGATCGTGGAACCGTCCATGGCGGATTTTTTACAAGCCCAGCCGCACGTGGACCACGTTTTGGTCTGGCCCAAATCCTGGTGGAAAGAGCTCTTGAAATCGCACCGTCTGGCGGCTCTGGTTCGGGAAGTTTTCCAGTTTCACCGAAGGCTCAAAGACCTGAAATTCGACAAGGCCTTGGATGCGCAGGGACTGTTGAGAAGCCGGTTCCTTGCCGCCCTCAGTGGCGCACCGCAACGCATCGGCTTTGACTCCAAGGAACCTGGCCGCTTTCTCATGACCGAAATCCTTTCCAAAGGACCCCGCACACGCACCATCGCCACAGAATACGAACACATGATGCGAAGCCTTGGATTCCTGCAGAACGGATTTTCCTTAGGCATTTTCATTCCGGAAAAAGATACCCTCGAAGCAATACACCTTGTGTCCCAAACCGTGGGCACGCAACCCTATGCGGTTTTTGCCCCATTTACCACACGGCCTCAAAAGCACTGGATTTTTGAACGCTGGGTAAACCTGGCCCACAGAATTTTTCACGAATTCGGCCTACGCGCTGTGCTTTTGGGGGGGGCGCACGATGCCAGGGCAGGGCAGGAGCTGGCGCAGCGCTGTGCGCCCGCGGTGAATCTTGCCGGAAAGACATCCCTTTTGGAAAGCGCGGCCGTCATCCAAGGGGCGCGTCTGGTGATTGGTGTGGACACAGGGCTCACCCACATGGCCGTCGCCCTCAAAAAACCCACCATCGCCCTTTTTGGCGCCACATGCCCGTACATTCACACACGCACCCGCCACGCCGTGGTAATCTACAAATCCATGCCCTGTTCCCCATGCCGCCGCCGCCCCACCTGCGGCCATGCGTATCCATGCATGGCGGCCATTCATGAAGACGATATCATGAACAGGGCGCGCCGGCTTCTGGACGCCTGAGAAGACAGGGTACATGCCAACGCGTTGTACTGACTTCATCTTTAACGATGAACCCTGACCGAAGGAAATCGTCATCTGCCATGGCCTTTAAGTCATTGCGCGTGCTGCACGTGGAAACAGGGCGCCATCTGTATGGTGGAGCCTATCAGGTTTTGTTGCTCCTTCGAGGACTGGCCTCTCTAGGCGTGGAAAACATTTTGTGCGCTCCGCCGGAGAGTGCCATTGCCCGCGCCGCCGACCCTTATGCCACCGTGGTTCCCTTGAAAATCACCGGAGAATTGGATCCACGGCTGCCGTGGATTTTGTGGACGGCCATGGACCGCTGGAGGCCACACCTTGTGCACGCCCACAGCCGGCGAGGGGCCGATTGGTGGGCTGGATTGGTGGCTTGGCGTCGCCGCATTCCATCGGTGGTCACGCGCCGCGTGGACAATCCGGAAAACGCCGCCCTGGCCCGCTTGAAATACGGCTTTTTTGGGCGCATCATCGCTATTTCCGAAGCCATTGCTCGGATTCTTCGCGCCCAGAGAGTGAGGGCGGAAAAGATCCGCATTGTCAAGAGCTGCATTGAACCGGAAAGGTTTGGCAACCCGTACCCTCGAGAAAAGGTGCTTCGAGACTTCGGCCTTTCCCAAAACAGTACCCTGATCGGCACTGTGGCCCAACTCATTGCCCGCAAAGGGCATGCGCGACTGATTGATGTGGCCCCCGACGTCACGGGACGATATCCTGCGGCGCATTTTTGCTTCTTCGGCCAGGGACCTTTGATGAAAGCCCTGCGCCGACGCGTTCAGTTCAGGAAAGTTTTTGAGCACGTGCATTTTTTGGGTTTTCGTGAGGACATGGATCGCATTTTTCCCTGCCTGGATCTTTTGGTCCATCCAGCCACCATGGAAGGTCTGGGTGTGTGCCTTTTGGAGGCGGCCGCCGCCGGCGTGCCCATCGTGGCTGGTCGAGCCGGCGGCATTCCCGAAATCGTGCATCACGGCATCAATGGCCTTTTGATCGACCCTGCAAACGAAAGGGAACTCCTTTCGGCCATCCTCCGGATGCTTCAGTCCCCGGAAGAAGCTCGGCGCATGGGCACGGCCGGGCGGCATCTGGTGGAAGCCAAGTTTTCACTTCAAGCCATGGTGCAGGGCAATGTCGCCGTTTACCGAGAAATCCTTGAGGCTTCATGAGGATGGCCCCCAACCGCAAGTCCACGGAGAACCCTCCCAGCATGGTGTACCTGTCCAGAGCGCGCCTGCATCGGGGTCGAGCCAATGTCATTCAGACCGTAAAAACGGTGGAGGGCCTCGTTCGCATCGGTGTCCGCGTGGCCTTGCACCTGCCGCCATGGAAAGGAAAACTTCACCTTAAAGACATTCTGGCGCATCTCGGTGTGACGCGGTCTCTGGACATTCAAGCCCATATCGGCCTGCGGTCCCTGTGGAAGCCCTTCGGCTTTGCTCCTTTTTTCTGGAGGCATGGAAAGACGCTGCGGCAGTCCCGTGCGGTCTATACGCGATCGGCTGATCTCAGCCTGGCGCTCATCCACCACGGCATTCCCCACAGCTTTGAAGTGCATGACATGGATGCCTTAGGCCGCCACGGCATTCTGGACCGGCTTGTGGCCGCCCATGCCAAGGGCTTTGTTCGCCATTTTTTTCCCATCAGTCATGCCGCGGCGCGCCGCCTTGTGGACCGCGGCGTGCCATCGGCATGCGTTCATGTCTGTCCGTGCGGCGCGGATCTCTCCCTGTTTGAAAACATCGCGCCATGGAACCCTTCCGGTGTGCAACACCCTCATGTCATGTATCTCGGGCGCATCAGCCGAGACCGGGGCCTCGGCATTCTGGAAAACCTCGCGGTGCAGGCCGGTTGTCGCGTGACTGTGGTCGGCATTCTGGAAGACCGCCCACGCACGGATCGCCTTCAAGTCGTGCCCTTTGTGCCGCACCACAAGGTTCCCCTCTATCTGGAACAAGCGGATATCCTGGCAATGCCCTATCAAAGGTCCCTCGCCCATGCGGGATCCATCAGCCCCATGAAGCTCTTTGAAGCCATGGCGGCGGGAAGGCCCATCCTCGTCAGCGACCTGGAACCCATTCAAGAAATCATTCAGCACGGAAAAAACGGCCTTTGTGTTCCGCCCGACGATGAAAGGGCGTGGATCGACAGCGTACGGTTTCTTCAGCAACATCCTCACGAAGCGCAGCGCATGGCCACCCAAGCCAAAAAAGACGCCGCTCGGTTCAGCTGGGAAAACCGCGCGCGCCTTCTTCAGCAGGTGCTCTTGAACGAAAACGAGGAAAGCCTGTGGCGCCCCGATCTGAAAATCGGCTATAGTGCCTTGCCCAATATGCTCCATCGGCTGAGAAAAGGTCCCAAGCACTGGAGGCAAAAGCGGGAACGCACGTGAGTGACCACGGTGTGGAAAAACGATCCATGCATACGACGAGGCTGTCAAGGTTACGCCATTCTGATGCGTTGGACAAAGCCGCCGCCGCGGCCCTTTACTTCTTCGCCTTTACGGCGTTGCTAAGCACCGCAGCAGCCACGGTGGCCTTGTGGATCCTGGTGACACTTTACCTTGTCAAAGCGCCTTCCAACGGCTTTCATCGAGCGCGGTGGCTTTTTCTTCCATGGGCTTCGCTTCTGGGCTACATGGTGTGCCGAACCGCCGTAGCGGCATGGCAGAGACCGGAATGGGCCGCCTATCATGCGGACGGTTTCTGGGGATGGGCCAGGCTGTTGCTCTTTCCCGTGGTGGCCTGGTGGTGCCGATGGGATGAGCTGGTGTGCCGCCGTTTGTTGGGCGTCGCCTTGGCGGGGTTGGTTCTGGGAATGCTGCGAGCGATGGACCTGCAGACCTTGGAAAGCGCCTACCAGGGCATGCGCACGGGTTTTCACCTGCGCATCGTGGCTTTTGGACTGTACGCAGGAACCTTTCTCTGGGCGGTCGTGTGTTTTGCGCCGTCTTTTTTTCAAGCGCACCGTTTCCGATGGCTTTGGATCGCCCTCTGGGCCGCACTCCTTCTGGCGCTCGGCCAATCCCTTTTTTTTACCCAGTCGCGGGGCGTCTTTTTGGCTCTGGGAGCCACCGCGCTCATGCTGACGGCGGTCATGTTCCTGACCAAAACCGCGGATGCCTCACAGAGGCCGTCCAAATCTCTCAAAAGAAGCATCCTCATTTTTTGGGTGTTCCTTGCCATCATCACGGTCGTGAATTGGCCCTTGTTAGAAAAAAGGTGGAAAGAGGAAAAGGACACCTTCCTGCAATTGCATTCCTTTGATTTTTCTCAGCCGGCCCATGATTCCACGGGCTACCGCGCCCACCTCTATCGATTCGCGTGGGAAGGCATTCGCGCAAGACCTTTATGGGGCGGCGGGCCGGCCATATCCAAGCGGTTCATTCAGGAAAGCGGGCGAGAGACCCTCAAAGCTCCCAACTGGAAAGGGGAAATGCAGTGGTGGGATCACCTGCACAGCACCCACTTGGAAGTTCTTTTTCATTACGGCATTGTCGGCGGCCTCCTATGGCTCTGGATGTACGGATCCCTGTTCTTGGGCGTGCGGCGCACGTGGAAGCAAGGGGGGTTGAGCACGCCTCTGGGGCTCTTTTCATCGGCTGCACTCATCTACCTCTTTCTGTGGGCCTTGTTTGACTTTCGCAGTCTGCATCCCGATTGGCGTTTCTTTTGGAACTTTCTCGCCGGCGTCATCGCGGCCAAACCCCTGTGGATGCACCTGTACGACGATGGGAAGGAATCGGGCCCATGAGTCGGAACCCTTCTTGCCGGCCTTGCCGCATTGGAATAGTGACCTTTTCGGCTGGAGACGGCGGCAACGACAAGATGTTGGTGCATCTGGCTCGAGGCTTGAGTGAACAGGGCTGCGCTGTGGATTTCATCACACGCACGAAGACGGCTCCCTATTTGGACCGGCTTCCTTTTTCAGTCCGGCGCATCGCTATCGATGAAAGTTCGCGGAAAGATCGAACGATGAGCCTTGCCCGCTATGTGGCCGAGAACGCACCGGACGTCATGCTTTCCGGAAAACGAAGCGACCTGGAAGTGTTGAAAGCCGTGCGCCTGGCCAGCACGAACACTCGAGTCTTCTTTCGGGTCGGAACAACCCTTTCGGCCCGCTACGACCACCGCTCCAAACTCGTAGGCTGGTGGCGTCTGCGGCCCCTTCGCCGCCTCTTTCCTCAGGCAGACGGCATCCTTGCCGTCTCGCGAGGTGTCGCCCAAGATATTTGCCGCCTTCTCAAGGTCCCTGCCGAAAAAATCCATGTGGTGCCCAATCCCGTGGTGACACAGGACATGCTGTCGAAAACACCGCCACGGCCGTCACATCCTTTTTACACCGGGTCTCCAGACATCCCCATTGTGGTGGGCATGGGAGGACTGCGCAAAGCCAAGGATTTTCCCACACTGCTTCGCGCCTTTGCCATCGTGGTGCACAAAAGACCAGCTCGGCTTCTCATTCTCGGCCAGGGGCACCTTAAGGAAAAATTGATGACACTCAGCCGATCCCTGAACACTGCCCCATGGACGGATTTCCCGGGCTTCGTGGAAAACCCATACGGCTATCTCGCCCACGCCCATCTTTTTGTCCTCTCGTCCTTGTGGGAAGGTTCACCCAATGTGCTGACAGAAGCCTTGGCCATGGGCACCCCCGTGGTGGCCACGGACTGCCCCAGCGGCCCGCGCGAGATTTTGCAAGACGGCCGCTACGGCTGCCTTGTGCCCTGCGGCGACCCGCACGCCATGGCCCAGGCCATGCTGGAGGTTTTGGAGAATCCACCACCGCCGTCTTTTCTCAAAGAAGCCGTCGCCCGCTATACCCTCGCAGCCAGCACCCACGAACATCTTCGGGCCTTCGGGCTGCTGCCACAAGAGCCATGGGAGACGCCGTGGGCGCCGCAGGACGGCTTTGGCAAAGAGGAGCGAAGCCCGTGAACGAAACCACCCGTTCCCCATGGCGGCTCGCCCTCTTTTTGGCCACGTCAGGCCACAGCGGTGTGGACCGCATTATGAAAAACTTTATCGCTGCATTGGCTAAACGGCCTGTCCGCGTGGATCTTCTGCATGTACACGGCCATGGACCATACCTCGACCGTGTCCCTACAAGGGTTCGGGTCGTTTCGCTGGGAACCCGCCATGTTCAGTCCAGTCTTTTTAAGCTGGCCCATTATTTGCGCACTGAACGCCCCGATGCCCTTTTGTGCGACAAGGACCGCGTGAACCGAACGGCGCTCATGGCCGCAGCCATGGCTGGTTACCAAGGACGGGTCGTTGTGCGCTTGGGCACCACGGTGTCCAAAAATCTTGAAAACCGCGGCCTGGTGCATCGCACGATGCAGTATTGGAGTATTCGACACCTCTACGCCAGAGCGCACGCCGTGGCGGTGCCTTCTCACGGGGCGGCCGAAGACCTGCACACCATCGCCTCTTTTCCGCCGGGCTTTGTTCGCGTGCTGCCTTCACCGGTGGTTTCCGACATCATTCACACCCTGGGGCGTGAGCCCATTCATCATCCGTGGTTTGCTCCCGATGCGCCTCCGGTGATCCTCGGCGCGGGAGAATTGTGCGAACGCAAAGACTTTGCCACGCTAGTGCGCGCCTTTGCGGCTCTCAGCCATCATACGGAATGCCGATTGGTGATTCTGGGCAAAGGCAAGAAGCGCCAGGCCCTGGAAAAGCTCGCCCACGAGTTGGGCATCGCCGATCGCGTGTGGTTTCCTGGCTTTGTGCACAATCCTTACGCGTATATGGCGAAGTCGCGCCTTTTCGTGCTCTCCTCCACCTGTGAAGGCCTTCCCGTAGTGCTCATGGAAGCCATGGCCTTGGGCATCCCCGTGGTTTCCACCGACTGTCCCAGCGGTCCGCGGGAAATTCTGCATCATGGACGCTACGGCCCTTTGGTTCCCGTCAAATCCTGGAATCAATTGGCCGAGGCCATGGCCCGCGTGCTGGCTGAGCCGCCTGAGAAAGAAGAGCTCATGACTGCTGTGTCCCGTTATCATGTTCCGTCTGCCACCGATGCCTATTTGCAGCTCCTTGGGTATGGCGCTTCCCTTTCGAGCACATCGTAAGGAAAAAGTTCATGCTCATGAAACCTCCTCTGGCGCTTTTTTTGAATTTTTCCGGCCAAGGCGGCGTGGAGCGCATGATGCTTCATCTGGCAAAAGGATTGCAGCCACTGTACGGCTCCGTGGAGATTGTGGCCGTCAAGACCCGAAGCCGATACCTTCAAAACGACGCCTTGTCGGTCCCATTGCAGTCTCTGGGGGTGAAGCATACGCTTCAAAGCCTTCCTCGACTGGCGCTTTACCTCAGAAAGACGCGCCCGGCCGCCCTTCTTGCCGCCAAGGACCGGGCAAACCAAGTGGCCGTCCTGGCTCGGGCCCTGGCTCGAACGCCTACCCGCGTGGTCTTGCGCCTGGGAACGACCATCTCTGCAGCCACGGCACACAAACCTCGATGGCACAAGGCGGCGTGGGCTCTGCCCATTCGGTATCTTTACCCCAAAGCCGATGCCGTCGTCGCCGTTTCCAAAGGGGTGGCCCGGGACCTTCAAGAGCTCGTGGGCCGCCCTCTAGATTCCGTGGTCGTTATTCCCAATCCAGTGATCACGCCAGACCTGATCCTGCAGGCGCAGCAGCCGCTCGGACATCCCTGGGTTGACGATGGGAACACGCCCTTGCTGATCGGCATGGGCCGGCTGACCACCCAAAAGGATTTTCCCACGCTGCTGCGTGCCTTTCAGAGGGTTCGCACTGTAAGGCCGTGCCGACTCATCCTTCTTGGGGAGGGATCCCAACGCCGAAGCCTTGAAGCTTTGGCTCGGCACCTGGGCATCGCTCAAGACGTCTTTCTGGCGGGGTTCGTTCCCAATCCGTATCCGTACCTCAAGAGGGCTGCTGTCTTTGTGTTGTCGTCCATTTGGGAAGGATCCCCCAACGCCTTGACCGAAGCTCTGGCCCTGGGCACACCCGTGGTGGCCACTGATTGTCCCAGCGGCCCGCGGGAAATCCTGCAGGACGGGGCCGTGGCTCCGCTGGTGCCCATGCGGGATCCCGAGGCCATGGCCCACGCCATTCTTGACGTGCTGGACCATCCCCCCGATAAAGGGCGCCTGCGGCAGGCTGCGGCGCCTTATACCGTGGAAAACAGTGCCCGCATGTATCTGAAGGTGCTTTTGGGAGAAGACCCATGATGCCAAGGCAAACCACAGCCTACAGAGGACATTTTTGAACGAGCTCCTCGGGCCGTTTGGCACAAGGGGTTTAAAAGGCGTGTCAACCTGGCCGGACGGAGACAAGGCCGGCCATGAAAACACCGGATCGCAAGGGGGTGCGAAAAAACCTGTGCTGCTTTCGCCGAGATACAAATTTCTCTTTGTGCACATTCCCAAGACGGGCGGCACCAGCATCCGTGTGGCCCTGAGGTCCTACAAGTGGCGGGACCCCTACCGCATTCCACTGTTTTTTTGCAGCCGCCTGAGCGCCCTTTTTGGACATCGGCTGGCCTGCAAACTGCCCCGACATGCCAAGGTGATCGCCGCCAAGGAGATGTTGCCTCGGGATTTTTTCAACAATCTTTTCAAATTCGCTTTCGTTCGCAACCCATGGGATCTGCAGGTCAGCTCCTTCCACCACATTCGCCGCGAACGCCCGCACCTGATCAAAGGCCTGGAGACTTTTGAAGACTTTCTCAAGCACAAACTCGATCCGCAACGCCCCTACGTGTTTCACCTGGATGTCTCCATCGAGCGCCAAACGGATTACCTGGTGGACCTGGACGGAAGCCTTCTCGTGAATTTCGTGGGACGCTATGAAAGGCTGGCGGAGGATTTCGCCGAAGTCTGCCAAAGAATAGGCATTCGGCCTGCGGCGCTTCCCCACAAAAGAAAGGCCGTGAACCGAAAGGACTACCGAGCCTATTACACGGACGAGACGGCCGAATTGGTGGCTCGGCATTTTCAAAAGGACATTGAAATGTTCGGTTACCGATTTGACGAGGGGTGACACACTTGCGGCATCAGGTTGTTCAAGTGAAAGACAAAACAACGGGGCGCATTCACGGCTTCGTCCATGGCTTGAGAAGCCGCACTCCGGATGCCAAGCGGCCCTTCGACGGCATGCAGGTGATACAAACGCTGGAAAGACATTGTCAAACAGGCCGCCGAGGGCCTCTTTGAAAACGCCCTATCACTCAAGCCGAGGGCGGCCTGTTTGAAAAAGGCGCTGCTAAGACCCCATGGCCTCCAGTTCCTGCCACACCGCCTCGGCCAGGCCAGTGGAGTGCGTGGCTTCAAAGAGCCGTACAGCTTCCTCATAGGCGTGGGCTGTGATGCGTTCCTTGTATTCCGGACCAATGGCATTGAGTTTGGCAGCAAAGACCTTGTTGGCATTCTTGATGTTTCCACCAATGTTGCCCGTTTCGACGGCCCAAGCCCACATTTCTTGCCACAGAGCATCGGGAATGCCGCGATAGGGTCGTTTCACGTATCCTTTTTCCAGCGTCGTGATGGCATTGCCGTTTTGGTTCATGGCAAAACCAAAGGCGATGTTTTGCCAGAGCGTGCCCACATTGCCTTTGCGGATGCCATAATTGATAAAGGACGTGATCTTTTCCAGGGACGTGCCCGTGATGCCATGCTGGGCGATATCCACGTTCCAGGGTTGGATGGCTTTCCAGATTTCCAGGGTAAGGTCCAGCTGAATCCCTTCCTGGGCCGTGCCGAAGTAGGTGCCGTGAATGGAGCCGTTGTTGATGGCCAGAAGATCGGGATGCACGCCGTTTTTCACCAGATTGCTGATGAACCACTCGGCTTCATCGGGCCGCGTAAAACCCTCGGCGCTGCCGCTTTTGGCCCCGATCTCTCCCAATTCCACCTCCAGGCTCAGCCCCGCCTCGATGATGGGTCGAGCCAGTTCGGTGGTGGCCTCCAGGTTCTTTTCGTTTTCCATATGCGAGGCATCGATGGCAAAGGAGGTGTACCCCGCTTCCATCTCGGCGGCAATGAGGGCGCGCACCGAATCCTTGTCCTCCATTTTCTTAACCGTGATATGGTCCCCGTGAATGGCGAACGGCACCTGAGTGTTCCCCAGCCTTTCGTTTTCTTTGACGATGAAGTCCACGAAGGAGGCGGGCGTGAACTCGGTGTAGGTCAGTTCCGATTTGGCGATTTCGTACATCACCGGTGCTTGGGTGGCCATGGAAGCTCGAACGATCCCCTCCACCGGCAGACGACAACGAATGTTGGTGGCCATGATCATGCCCTTGTGCTTTTTCGCGGCACGGATCAGCGCTTTGCCGTTGACGAGAGGCACGATGGACTGGGGAAATCTCTTCTTGACGTTTTCAGGGCGGTAATCTTTCCATGCCATAGTGACTGCTCCTTTTCCCGTAAGTTGTCCAAAAAAGTTACTTCCTCTATAGAGAATCCCTAAGGGAAGCGCAAGTTTTGTCGAAAGGAGGCTTCAAGGCCACATGGAGGGGCATCGGATCTTCGCTCTCAAGAACGCCCTTCGCGAACAACTGACGTCCGCAACTGAGGCCACGGCTTTCGACGCCCTTTTGCTTGCCAGTGCCGGCAAGATCGCCGAACGGTTGCGCCGACTGTTGGTGTACCGAAACGCCTCCAGTGTCCTTGTCCCCCCCACGGCTCTTTTTCGGCAAACGGGGGTCAATGTCCTTCTGGATGGAAAGAACCTGGTCTTTTCTTCCCCCCAGATGCACCAAGGCTTTTACCTTGTGAACCCACAAAGGATTCCTCGCCCTCAAAGAGCTGCGGCCGCATCGTTTCGATCCCCCAATCCCTGGGCCCGCCGCATCGTCCACCGCGGGGGAGAAAAGGTGCGTGTGGATCTGTTGCTTATGCCCTGCCTGTCGGCCTCTCGAGACGGCGGGCGCCTGGGAGACGGATCGGGCCTGATGGATTTGCAGGTGGCGTGCCTTGGCGCCCTGGGATGGCTGCATCCACGCACGGCCGTGGTGGGAATCGTGCCAGAGGCGAACCTTCTGGACACCATTCCCATGAAATCTACCGATGTGTTTCTGCACTGGATCATCACGGAACACAGAACCTTGCAGACCACCTGGCACGACCCGGTGCAGGTGCCTATTGTATGGGAGCTGCTGGACAAGAAAACGCTTCGGCGAATCGATGTTCTTTTTTTCCTGAAAGGACAAAAAATCTCGTCCTCCACTTGAAGATTGCTTCAACTTCGTCTATGGGAGCGGATCGGTGGGTTCGTGAGAATCAAGGCGCCTTACCCAAGAGAGGTCTTTGTGGCACTATGCGTTTTCTGACATTGCGTCGAGTCTTCAAAAAACTTCAAGAGACCTGTAGAATTTTAGCCGGCATTTTCCTTCTGGTGTCCGTCTTTCCGGTAACATGCCGTGCGGACCAATCCAATTACACGGCCCAGGTGGTCAAATACCCGTATGATCTCGATTCGGAAACCGTCGTCGGCCGACCCCGCCTACACCAAGTCAAACAGGGAGAAACCCTTTTGGATATCGCCCGGCTCCACGGGTTGGGCTACAACGAAATGGCTCTGCTTTACCCCCGCATGGACCCTTGGCTGCCTCCAAAACAAAAGAGCCTCATCGTCCCCACGTTATGGGTGCTTCCGCCCACACGACTCGAGGAACTGGTGATCAATATTCCGGAACTCCGCCTCTATTTTTTTGACAAAAAATCCAAGACCGTACAAACCTACCCCATTGGCATCGGCGACGAAGGCTGGGAAACACCCATCAAAGCCGGGTACATTGCTGAGAAGAGACCCAACCCTGCCTGGTACATCCCGGAATCGCTTCAAGCCAAGTACGGCATGAAGGTGATGCCGCCGGGTCCCGAAAATCCCTTAGGTGAATACGTGATGAAGCTGTCCATCGGACCGTATGGTATTCATGGAACCCACATGCCGTGGGGTGTGGGGCGACTGGTCAGCCATGGGTGCATTCGGTGCTATCCGGAACACATTCGCATCCTTTACCCTCAGGTGGCGGTGGGCACGCGCCTGGAAATCATCTATGAACCCCTCAAGCTAGGGGTGAAAAACGGCCGCGTCTATGTGGAAGCTCACCCCGACGTTTACCGCAAGATCGATGACTACACACGCTATGCCATGGAAAAGCTGGATAAATCCCCATGGGCTTTCCGAGTGGACCGCAAGCGGTTCGCCCTCGCCGTACAGCTGCAAAACGGTGTGCCCACAGACGTGAGCACCTTGGGCGATCCTTCCTCCACGACCTTGGCCGAGGAGACAAGACGCCTTAAATCTACTCTTGATTTTCGCGGGAACGCTTTCTAAAATCCTTTCTTGGATCATGTGGGGAGTTGGTTTCTGGGTTCTTTAACGCACTTCAAGGGAGGAAAGAGTCATGAAAAGGGTACTGGCGGTAGTCTTCGTCCTCGCACTGTGCACATCAGTTCTGGGCGGCTGTGCCAGCCAAAGCGCCATCAAGCAGCTGCAGACGCAACAGGACCAGATGATGCAAAGGCTGAATGCTCTGGAAAAGGCGCAGGCGGGCAACGTTCAGGCCTGTGAAAACGCAGCTCGTCGCGCCGAAGCGGCCGCCGATCGCGCGGAAAAAATGGCCAACAAAGCCGAATCGATTTTCATGAAGCACATGAAAAAGTAAGACATTCTCAGAGTTGATTTGCTTTATGGAAAAAGCCGGCCTTGGAAGGCTGGCTTTTTCCTTACTGTTTTTTCTCCATGGTTCCAAAAACGAATTTCCCAACCAACTCCTCCACATCCAAGGGCGGCTGCGTTTCTCGAATCCATCCGTTCGGAGGAATCCGTTCTTCGGAAGCCCCGGCGCTCACGGCAATGTACTTATCCCCGATAATTCCCATGGTCTTGATACTGGCGATCACATCCTCTTCCAACGGCACCCCTTCATAGATGCGCAGCGTCACCACGGCGGCCCCTTCTTGCAGTTGAATATCCTCAACGCGCCCGATTTCCACGCCAGCCATGGTCACCGCCGCCTTTTTTTTCAACCCGGACACATTGGAAAACCGGGCGTACACCATATAGTCGCTTCCTCCCCACAGCCTAACGTCCCCGAGATTGAACGACAAATAGGCGACACACAACAAACCAATGAGCAGAAAAAGTCCGACGCCTGTCTCCACGGTCCACGATTCGCGATTCATCGGCACCCCTCTTCTTTCCATCAGACCGTGCCGCCCATGCAGCCACGGCTTCTCTTTTTTCGTCCACTAACTTGGCAGCATGATCACAAAGGCCTCCCTCATGTGAAGGCAAGCCTCAACAGCCGCCGATTGAAGTTCGTCCTCGTATTGAAGAAGCTCATCTTGAAAGCTCTCCGATCAAGGTTTTTCTTAGCTTTGGTTCAGGGCCGCGTCGCCGCGGTCCGAGCATTCCCGGATGCGCAGGAGCACGTCCCTCCAATGCCATGGGTCCGTTCATTAGATTCACTCGAAGGGAGCACGTCCATGCACTCCGCTTCTTTCGAACGAACGGGATCTTACGCTCCGCGCGTCGGCGGTCAGCTCTAGAGTCGCCCCTCAAGAAAGCGTGGGCGCGAAAATTCTGGTTCCGGACACAAGTCCCCCACAGCCCTCTCGAACCGCCTTCTACAGCAACAAGGATGTGGCCACGTAATCGCTGACAAGAATGGCCACGGATGAGAGCACCACGGCGTCCGTGGTGGCTCGGCTCACATCTTCAGGCCCAAAGCGCCCTTCGTCCACTCCGGCGTAATATCCCTTGTAGGTGCAGATCCACAGGAAAAGCAGCGCAAAAAGAAAAGACTTGACAAGGCCCATGGACACATCGACCCATTCCACGGACTTTTGCATGCCATCCACATAGGCCCCCGGATTCACCCCCAGCAAGGACACCCCCACCAGGTATCCTCCGATAATGCCCACCACATCAAAAAAGGCGGTGAGCAGGGGCAGAGCGATCAGCGAAGCCACAAGGCGCGGCGACACCAAGTAGGCATGCGAATCAATAGCCATGCATTCCAACGCGTCGATCTGTTCCTCAATGCGCATGATGCCGATTTCTGCGCATATGGCCGATCCGGCCCGTCCGGTGACCATGAGGGCGGAAAGGACCGGCCCCAGTTCCCGAATGAGACTCAGGGCCACGGCGGCCCCCAAAAGCCCTTCGGAACCGAATTTGGACAGTGTATAGTAGCCCTGCAGACCCAGCACCATGCCGGTAAAGGCGGCCGTAAATCCGATGACGAAAAAGGACTTGGTGCCGATGAAGTACACATGACGAACGATACTGTGGAACTTCTTGGGAGGGCGAAAGATGCCCCGCACCGTGTCATAAAGAAAAATGCCGGCGCGGCCCGTCCCCCGCACATGGTTCAGGCCCCATCGGCCCAATTGATTCAAGAAATGCACGACCTGAGACACGTTGCGCTCCTCTGGAACACACAGGAGTCTTGCTTAAACGGGTGGCGCCCCCCGCTTTGTCGATCCTATGGCCGCCAGCCGTTTTTCGTACCGTTCCTGATCCACGGTCCGCACATCGGCGCGCCGCTCCAGGAACTGCCGCACTCGAATGTCCTCGCTGGAATGTACGGCTTTAGGAGTCCCCGCGGCGAGAATCCTTCCGGCGTCCATCACCACGATCTGGTCGGCGATTCGAAAAGCACTCTCCAGTTCATGGGTCACCACCACCAGGGTCATGCCCATAGCGTGCTTGAGCTCCACCAAGAGCTCATCCAGGCCTGCCGCCGTGATGGGATCCAGACCCGATGATGGTTCGTCCACGAAAAGAATTTCCGGGTCCATGACCATGGCTCGGGCCAGCCCCGCACGCTTGCGCATGCCCCCGCTTAGTTGGGACGGCATGAAGTCCGCAAACTCGGTCAATCCCACTTGGTGCAGCTTGATGTCTGTAATGATGCGAATGGTGCTTTCGGCAAGCCGGGTATGCACCCGCAGGGGAACGGCCAGATTATCGCGCACCGAAAGGGAACTGAACAAAGCACCGCCCTGAAAAAGAACCCCAATCCGCTTTCGGTACGCCCTCCACTGCTCCGCGCGGAAAAGACCCACATCCGAGCCTTCCACGAAAATAGACCCCGGGGCGGTGGGTTTGAGACCGATAAGGTGGCGCAGGAGCGTGCTTTTGCCGCAACCGCTCACGCCCATGATGACCGTGACCTTGCCCGCGGGAATGTCGAAACGGATCTCATGGAGAATCTTTCGGCCGCCGTAGTGGCTGCAAAGGTTTTTAACCTGAATGATGGGGGCCGCAAGACCCCTGTCCTCATGTGCCATTCTTGTGCCCTGAGGTCCTTGAGTTCGGGATCGCCAAGAGGTTGTTCAATCGAGCGAGGCCAATGAGGCGCTGCACGGAGTCCGTCAACGTGTCCAGACGGAGTTCGCCGTCATGGCGAGCCATGGCGTTGCGCAGTTCCACAAGGAGCGCCAATCCGGCCGTGTCCATGCGATCCACGGAAGACAAATTCACCAAAAGGCGCTTTGGACGTCTGCGCAGCACCCCACGAAAGAATTGATGACGCAACGCTGGCACCGTCTCTCGATCCACCCGCCCCTCGAGAAAAACCCGCACCGTTCCATCCTGTTCCCACGTCACGGAAAACGCCACCGTGTGCTCCTTGCTGCCGATGCTCTCCAGCCCCGTGGACCATGCACCGTTTAAGGTTGCCGTGGCACGGCCGTCGCGTCCTGGCTAAAAAGCGCCTTCACGGCGCAAAAGTCTTCGCCGATCGCATCCCTTGTTCAAGATCCGTTGCGACACGGACGCTGCACGGGCATGGAAGAGAGCTCTGAGCTTTCCTTGACCCTTGCCGTCGGGTGCGCATATATTGGTGCGTTATTCTGGAAAAGGCAAGCCATTCAGCCCGCATGCCGCCAAGTCTCAGGGTTAACGAGGAGTCTTTATGGAAACGAGCGCTTCTCTTCCCGATGTTTTGACGGCCATTTACGAAAGGCGCAGTGTGCGCCATTTCAGTGACGCTCCGGTGGATCGAAAGACTGTGATGGAACTTCTGCGGGCCGCGTCCTGGGCCCCTTCGGGCTTGAACAATCAACCATGGCGTTTCGCTCTGGTGTGGAATTCGACCCTTAAAGAAAGCCTGGCCGCACTCACCCGCTACAGCGCCACGCTCAAGGCGGCGGCGGTTCTGGTGCCCGTGTTTCTCGATAAGGAAGGATCCTACGATGACGTCAAAGATTGCCAGGCTGTGGGCGCGGCCATTCAGAATTTTTTGTTGGCAGCCCATGGGCTCGGTCTTGGAGCGGTTTGGATTGGAGAAATCTTGAAAAACAAGGACGCGGTTCGAGACCGATTGGGCCTTCCTGATCGGCTGGAACTCATGGCCGTGATCGCCCTGGGCTACCCGGCGCATCGCCAACAAAAGTCCCACCGCCGACCGGTGGAAGAACTCATCGTGTTCGAATACTGAACCGCACCGCCAAGGGCCGGGCTGTGGCGTCTCGGAGCGTGTCTAAATACACCTTTTGGAGGAGCCGCGCACGCCGCGACGCCTGATCGCGCCTCGCGGCGCTCCTACTGAACGGAACGAAAACGGGCCCCTAAAGCCATTCTCGAACAGGCCCCGAGCGCAGCGCAGGCCGTGAACGCTTTGGGTTCAGAGCCTTCCAGAAGGAGAAGCCATGATTCTCGAGCAACTTGTCGTGGGCATGCTACAAACCAACTGCTACCTGCTCGGCGATGAACCCACGCGACAAGCCGTGGTGATCAACCCCGGAGGCGACGCGGCACGGATCATCAAGCGCCTGCAGCAACTGGATGTCACTTTGGCGGCCATATTGACCACGCATGGTCATTTTGATTCCGTCAAAGACTAGATTTTTCCCGTGGACGACGCCACACGAGTGCTGCCGGGCCATGGACCGGAGACGACCGTGGGCAGAGAAAAACGCACCAATCCTTTCTTTTGATCAGGGACGGCGAAGGAGGCGGCTCATGCGACGAAAGGCTCATCAGCCATGCTCGAAAAAGCTCATCGGGCTTCTGGGGCTCGGCCTTATGGTTCTGACTCTGGGCGGATGCGCTTGGTTCAATACGCAGGCGTCTTCGTCACCCACGGCGGGAGCGGCAGCGTCGACCACCACCGGCACGCCGTCGGCGGCGACGCCCAGCTACTACGATTTTTCGGACATTCCCGTGCCCGGAGAATTGTCCTTGGTGACCAAGGAATCCACCGTGTTTCAGGGAGGAAGCGTCAAAGGCGGCGTGTTGACTCTTAAAGGACGCGTGGAACCCAGTTCCGTGGTGAATTTTTTCATGGTGGCGCTGGCCCGGGAAAACTGGAAGCACCGCGGGGATATTCGATACCGCAAATCGGTCCTGCTCTTTGAAAAACCCGATCGGTTTTGCATCATCAGCATTCGCGAATCCACCTACTACACCTATGTGGAATTGTACGTGGTTCCCACGGGAGCCGGAAACCGATCCGGATCCCTGGAGCCCTTGGGCGGGGCAAAGGGCGCTGAAGCCTCGACCATCAAGACCACCAACCTGCCGTGAACCCCATGGAAAGACTTCGAGGCAAAACCGTTCTTGTGGGTGTCACCGGGGGCATCGCGGCGTACAAAGCGGCTGAGCTGGTCCGGTGGCTGGTGAAATGCGGAGCCGGCGTTCAGGTGATCATGACCCGGGCGGCGCAGCAGTTCCTGACGCCTCTGACCCTGCAGGCGCTGTCGGGACGGCCCGTGCTCACGGACCTCTTTGACCTGGGCTTGGAATCGGAAATCGGGCATATTCATGCGGCCCGCAGCGTCGATCTGGTACTGGTGGCTCCCGCCACGGCCAACACCCTGGCCAAGATGGCGTGCGGCATCGCCGACAATTACCTCACCACGGTGCTTTTGGCCGTGGAAGCGCCCGTCGTGGTCTGCCCCGCCATGAATCACAAAATGTACACTCATCCGGCCACGCAGGACAATCTGGCCGCTTTACGGCGCCGCGGTGTCTGGATCGTGGAACCGGCATCTGGACCTCTGGCCTGCGGCGAAGAAGGTCACGGAAGGCTTGCGGATCTGTCGCTCATTCTGGAAACCGTCTGCCGAGCCCTCACGCCCCAGACCCTTCGAGGCAAAAGAGTGCTGGTCAGTGCCGGACCTACCTGGGAACCTTTCGACCCGGTGCGTTTCATCACCAACCCGTCTTCAGGGAAAATGGGCTTCGCTTTGGCTGTGGAAGCGGCGCGGCGCGGTGCGCACGTGGACTTGGTCAGCGGCCCCACCGCCCTGCCCGACCCACCGGGCCTCATAACCCATCACGTCACCACGGCGCGGGACATGGAACACGTCGTGCGCATGCTGGCTCACGAAGCCCATCTGGTGATCATGGCCGCCGCCGTGAGCGACTATCGCCCGGAAGAAGCCGCACCGCACAAATTCAAAAAGGATGATGCAGACCTGGAGATCCGCTTGGTGCGCAACCCGGATATTTTGGCCGGGCTCGGCAAGGACAAAAAACCAGGGCAAATTCTCGTGGGCTTTGCCGCTGAAACACAAGACCTGGTGCGAAACGCCACAGAAAAGCTTCACAGAAAAAACCTTGACCTCATCGTGGCCAACGACCTCACCCAGCCCGGCGCCGGGTTTCGAACCGACACCAATGTGGT
This sequence comes from Desulfosoma sp., assembly GCF_052743555.1. Lineage (NCBI taxonomy): Bacteria > Pseudomonadati > Thermodesulfobacteriota > Syntrophobacteria > Syntrophobacterales > Syntrophobacteraceae > Desulfosoma > Desulfosoma sp. Next base: position 33,887 of record NZ_JBRAHS010000003.1, on the reverse strand, counting down.
CAAGGTCCTGGATCGCGGCGGCGGCGTGGAAGAATGGCCTTGTCTTTCCAAAGAAGCTATCGCCCGCCGCCTTCTGGACCGCATCGAAGCCCTGGGAACAACGTAATACGGCCACAGAGCCCATGCCTTTGATCACAGGGCACCACAGGCACGCGGTTCAACGAAACGTTACAGAGTGTTCAGGAGTCGTTCGGTGAAGAATGCCCAGGACCTTCAAAGTCTTCAAAGCACACTTTATGGTTTAAGGCTTTGGGGATTAAGAGACGTGTGGCTTCCCGGAAAGGCCACCGCCCAGACAAGACCGACCGATTCCAGGGAAACACGGGAACTTCAAGGCCCTGAAACCGGACCTTCACCCGCCCGGCAGGAACCGGCCCAGAATGCGGCGGCTCGGGAAGCGCAACGCGAAGCCAAAACAAAGCTTCTGAAAGAGATTCGCGAGGATCTTGGAGACTGCCGGCGCTGTCCTTTGCACCGAGGGCGCACTCAGATCGTTTTCGGAGAAGGCGATGCGGTGGCACGACTCGTTTTTGTGGGCGAAGGCCCTGGAGCGGATGAAGACCGTTTGGGACGCCCTTTCGTGGGTCAAGCAGGCCAGCTGCTCAACAAGATGATTCGCGCCATGGGATGGCGGCGCGAAGAGGTCTACATCTGCAACGTCGTGAAATGCCGCCCTCCGGGAAACCGCATGCCTTTGCCTGAAGAAATCGAGCGCTGCGCACCGTTTCTTGTGAGGCAGTTGGAAGCCGTTCGCCCGCTGGTTATTTGTTCCTTGGGCGCGTGTGCAAGCCAAACCCTTTTAGGGGCTAACAGACCCATTTCCGAACTTCGACAAAAAATCCATGTGTGGCGAGGGATTCCACTGATCGCCACCTATCACCCCGCGTATCTTTTACGCAACGGGGCAAAAAAGGCCGATACTTGGAAAGATCTTCAAAGTGTGATGGAACTGCTCGCATCTTTTGATGCCTAAGAAAAACCAGAGCTCATGCGAACAGGAGTGCTTGGATGTTCATGGAGCATTGCCTCATGAAAAAACGCCGTCTTCAGTGGCTGATGGCCATGGGAATGGTGTGGGCGGCGTGTTTTCTTTTTCCCGCTCGATTCCTGACGGTGCCAGCCCACGCCTCGGCGGACGACCGCCCCATCTACATCGTGCACGTGCACGACACCATCAATCCCGGGCTTCAGGATTTCATCGAACACGCCATTGAGACGGCCGAAAAAGACAGCGCCGAATGCCTCATCATCGAATTGGACACGCCCGGCGGATTGGTCACGGCCATGCGAGGCATCGTCAAGGCCATGATGAACGCCAAGGTGCCGATGGTGGTGTATGTGTCCCCGAGCGGGGCTCAGGCGGCTTCGGCGGGCGTTTTCATCACCGCTGCGGCGGATGTGGCGGCCATGGCCCCGGGAACCAACATCGGCGCGGCCCACCCCGTCACGGCCACCGGAGGCGATGTGCCGGAAACCATGAATGAAAAGGTGCTCAACGATCTGGTCGCCTTTGTGAAAAGCATCGCCGAGGAACGCGGCCGAAACGCCAAGTGGCTAGAAGAGGCCGTGCGCAAGAGTGTCTCCGTCACGGCCGAAGAAGCCTTTGCCCAAAATGTCGTGGATCTGGTGGCCCAGGATCTTCCGGACCTTCTCAAACAACTGGACGGTTGGCAGGTACAGCGCAAGGGCTACCAATGGACCATCCACACGCACGGCAAAGCCATGGTGCCCATTGAACCGGGATGGCGCCACAAAGTGCTTCGAGCCATCAGCAACCCCAATATCGCTTACATTCTGCTCATGATCGGTTTGGCCGGCCTCTATTTCGAACTGTCCCAGCCCGGCGTGGTGCTGCCCGGCGTCATTGGCGCCATCAGTCTGGTCTTGGCCTTTTATGCCATGCAGACCATTCCGGTCAATTACGCCGGTTTTATTCTGATTGTCCTCGCCATCATCTTCTTCATTCTGGAAATCAAGGTGGCCAGCTATGGCATGCTCAGCCTCGCCGGCACCCTCTGCCTCATCCTGGGATCCCTCATGCTCTTTCATGTGCCGGGACAACCCTTTCGAGTGGCCATGCCCGTGTTTATTCCCACGGTGCTGACAGTGTCGGCTTTCTTCGCCGGTGTGGCCGCCTTGGTTTTTCGAGCCCAGATGAAACGGCCTCAGGTGGGCGTGGAAGCCCTCATCGGCGCCGAAGGCACCGTGACCCAGGCCTTGAATCCAGAAGGCAAGGTTTTTGTGCAGGGGGAACTATGGAGTGCCGAAAGCGATCGCCCCATTGCGGAAGGCGCTCGAGTGCGCGTGGTGGCCGTGCGGAATTTGAAGTTGCACGTCACCGGGATCAATGATAAATAGGACCCGTTTCTCCGGGCATGGTTTTGATTTTCCTTGTAATATCGGAGGCTTTTATGTCCATTTACGGCCTGGCGACCGTGGTCGTACTGGTGGTCTTGTTCCTGGCCAATGCCATTCGCGTGCTCAATGAGTATGAACGGGGCGTGGTGTTTCGCTTGGGTCGAGTGATTGCCGCCAAGGGCCCGGGGTTGATTCTCCTGATTCCGGTCATCGATCGGATGCAAAAGGTGAGCCTGAGGTTGGTGGCGGCGGATGTGCCGCCCCAGGACGTCATCACACGGGACAACGTGTCGGTGAAGGTCAACGCGGTCATTTATTTTCGCGTGGTGGACCCCGTCAAGGCGGTGATTTCGGTGGAGAATTATCTATACGCCACCAGTCAGTTGGCCCAGACCACGCTGCGCAGCGTTTGCGGGCAGGCGGAACTGGACGAATTGTTGGCGGAAAGGGAAAAGATCAACGCCCACTTGCAGGACATTTTGGACCGGCACACGGACCCTTGGGGCATTAAGGTCACGGTGGTGGAATTGAAGCATATCGACCTGCCGCAGGAAATGCAGCGGGCCATGGCGCGTCAGGCGGAAGCGGAGCGAGAACGGCGAGCCAAGGTGATTCATGCGGAAGGGGAGTTTCAGGCCGCCGATCGGCTGCGCGAAGCGGCGCAGATCATTCAGGAAAACCCCATGGCCATGCAGCTTCGGTACTTGCAGACCTTGAGGGAGATCGCTTCGGAGAACAATTCCACCACCATCTTTCCCGTGCCGATTGATCTCATCCGGCCTTTTCTCTCGGATCCAGGAACCATGACGGCGAAAGCGAAAAAGGAGTCGGACAATGGCTAAAAAAAAGGAAAAGCAGGTCAAGGAAAAACCCCTGGAAAAAATGACCGCCAAAGAATTGCGGGAACTGGCCCTCAGCCTGGAAGGCATCGTGGGGGTGCACGCCATGAACAAGGCGGAACTCATCGCCGCCATCAAGAAAGCCAAGGGCATTGTGGATGAGAGATCTACACAGAAAAGCGTGGATGTGCGATCCCTTAAGGCCAAGATTCGCGAATTGAAAAGAAAGCGCGATGAAGCCAAGCAAGCCGGCAACGCCAAGCTGGTGGATGCGTTCCGCCGCCGCATCAGCAACCTCAAGAAAAAAACACGCCGCGCGGCCTAACCCGGAAGGATTTCAAACCGATCCATGACCTATGACGACGCTTTAGATCTTCTTGACAAACATCTCCGCTCGGACACCCTCAAGAAGCATTGTCTGGCAACCCAGGCCATCATGCGGGAACTGGCCCGGCGTTTCGAAGAAGATGAGGAAACCTGGGCCATTGCCGGACTCTTGCACGATCTGGACTACGAACTGACCAAGGACACTCCGGCCGAACACGGCAGGAAAACTCTGGAGCTTTTGGACGGCACGGATCTTTCGCCGGCGGTCAAAGACGCTATCGTGCGCCACAATGCGGAAGCCTTGGGCCTGGAAAGGCTGACCCGCCTGGATTACGCGCTCACCTGCGCGGAAACCATCACGGGCCTTTTGGTGGCCGCCGCCCTGGTGCATCCGGAAAGAAGAATCGCCGCCGTGCAGGTCAAATCCGTCAAAAAGCGCATGAAAAGCAAGGATTTTGCCCGATCCGTCAACCGAGATCACATTCTGTTGTGCGAAAAGATCAATGTGCCTTTGGACGATTTTATCGCTCTGAGCCTCAAGGCCATGTCGAGCATGCCCGAGGAATTGGGTCTGTAAAGACCGGTGTCGGTAGATCGGTCGCAGCCGCATGATTTTTTGCGGGCGCGCGGTCCCCTCACCTGAAACGGGCCGCCTGTGTGGCCTTGGTCGTGACAAAGGAGTGCTCATGAAGGTGGAGCCGAAAATCGTTGCCGCCATAACGGCGGCGGTCGCTTATTACATGCAGGCGCAAGCGACCCGCGCCGCCGTGCACGCTCCTGTGGTGCGCGCGCCGGAACCCTCAAAACCCACGGCGCCCTTCAGTGCCTGGGCCCTCTCGGGGCGCCAATCCATGATGGAAATGAGGCGACTGTGGCAAATGCGCCTCGCTCGATGATTACTGCCCTCTCACGACCCCTTCGCGAATCAAAAGGAGATGCACAATGGCGGAACAACATGGCGCTTTGACAGCCGGACTCGTGGATGAGCCCATTCCCGTGACCCACCCTGTGAAGATTCAGGATCTCACCTTTCGAGACGGACACCAATCCCTCTTCGCCACTCGAGGCCGCACGGAAGACTTTCTGCCCATCGCCGAAGACATGGACAAGGTGGGTTTTTATTCCATGGAAGTGTGGGGCGGAGCCACCTTTGACACCATGCATCGGTTCCTGGGTGAAGACCCCTGGGAACGCATTCGGACTTTGAAAAAATACATCAAGAACACACCGTTTTCCATGCTGCTGCGCGGCCAGAACCTGGTGGGCTACCGCAATTATCCGGACGATGTGGCGGAAGCTTTTGTGGAAAGAGCCTGTGAAAACGGCATAGACATCTTTCGTGTGTTTGACGCGCTGAACGACTTTCGCAATTTCGACACGGCCGTCAAGGTCATCAAGAAATACGGCAAGCATTTTCAAGGAGCCATCTGCTACTCGCTCACCGAATCGCGCATGGGCGGTGAAGTCTACAACCTGGACTACTACGTTTCCAAGGCCAAACAACTGGAAGACATGGGGGCGGACACCATCTGCATCAAGGACATGGCCGGCCTCATCGCCCCCTACGACGCCTATATTCTCATCAAGACTTTGAAAGAGAGCGTGAAAGTGCCCATTCATCTGCACAGCCACTTCACGTCGGGCATGGCGGACATGGCGTTGCTCAAGGCCATCGAAGCGGGCGTGGACATTGTGGACACGTGCCTGTCTCCCTGGGCCTACCGCACCTCCCACCCGGCGGTGGAACCCCTGGTGGTGGCCCTCAAAGGCACCAACCGGGACACGGGCATGGATCTCAAGCTTCTGGCCAAATGCAGCGAGTACATGGAAAAGATTTCGCCCAAATACCGCCACCTGCTGGACGATCGCATGTCCATCATCGACATCAACGTCCTGCTGCATCAGACTCCGGGCGGCATGCTGTCGAACCTGGTGAACCAGCTGCGCGAAATGGACGCCCTGGACAAGTTGGATGAAGTGTTCAGGCAACTGCCCATCGTGCGGCGGGAACTGGGCCAGGTCCCTCTAGTGACCCCCACAAGCCAGATTGTGGGCATTCAGACGGTCAACAATGTGCTCTTCGACACCAAAGACGAACGTTACAAGATGATCACGGCCCAGGTCAAAGACCTCTGTTACGGCCTTTACGGCAAGACCCCCGTGCCCATCGACCCCGAGGTGCAAAAGAAGGCCCTCAAGGGATACCCGCGCGGAGAGACGCCCATTACGGTGCGTCCTGCGGACGTTTTGGAACCCGAGCTGGAAAAGGCCCGCAAGGACGTGGAAGGCTTGGCCAAGGACATCGATGATGTGCTCATCTACGCCTTGTACCCCACCACGGGCAAGCGCTTCCTGCGCTGGAAGTACGGTCTTGAACCCATTCCAGACGAGGTCAAGCCCAAAACTTTGGAACAGGTCAAGGCGGAGGAGGAACTCATGAAAAAGGCGAAGGCAGGCTTGTTGGTGGAAAAACCGACTAAGGAAGCACCACCCAAAGGTCCGGGCGTGTGCACCTTCAACGTCTTCGTGGACGGAGAATATTTTAAGGTGGAAGTGGAACAGGTGGGCGGCATGCCTCTGGTGACCCAGATCATCCCCATGGCGCAACCGGTGACGCCGACCGCCCCCGCACAACCCGTGGCCCAGCAACCCATGGGACCGCAGCCCTTGGTGCCGCCACCACCGCCTCGACCCGCTCCGGCTCCGGTGGCACAACCCGCCGTCGCACCGCCGCCACCGCCCAAGCCCGCGGCGGCTCCTGTCGGCGGCACCAACATCGAAGCCCCCATGCCGGGCATGATCATTCGCTATGAAAAGAAGGAAGGGGACACGGTCAAGGAAGGGGACGTGATTCTGATACTGGAAGCCATGAAGATGGAAAACTCCATCACGACTCCTGTGGCGGGAACCGTCCTGAAGATCAACTTCAAGGACGGTGAGAGCGTGCAAAAGGGCGATGTGCTGGCCGTCATCGGTTGAAAAGGAGCGAACACGATGGATCTCAAGCGGAAAAAAATCTCGGTGGTGGGAGCGGGATTCGTGGGGGCCACGGCGGCCCATTGGGCGGCGGCCAAAGAACTGGGGGACGTGTGCCTCATCGACATCATCGAAGGCATGCCCCAGGGCAAAGCTTTGGACCTCATGCAGGCTTCCCCGGTGGAAGGCTTTGACGCCCACATCGTCGGCACCAACGACTACAAGGACACGGCTGACTCCGACGTGGTGATCATCACGGCGGGCCTGCCGAGAAAACCCGGAATGAGCCGGGACGACCTGCTGTTCAAAAACACGGAAATCGTCAAGGCCGTCACCGAACAGATTGCTAAGTACTCCCCCAACGCTCACCTTATCATCGTCACCAATCCTCTGGACGCTATGGTCTATGTGGCCCACAAGGTGAGCGGCTTTCCCACGAACCGCGTCATGGGCATGGCCGGTGTGCTGGACGCGGCGCGATTTCGCGCCTTTATCGCCATGGAACTGAGCGTGTCCGTGGAGGACGTGACAGCTTTTGTCCTGGGCGGTCACGGCGACACGATGGTTCCCCTGCCCAGGTATTCCACTGTGGCGGGCATTCCCCTGCCCGACCTTTTGCCGCCGGAAAAGATCGAAGCCCTGGTGGAACGCACGCGAAACGGCGGCGCGGAAATCGTCAATCTGCTGAAAACCGGTAGTGCTTTCTTTGCGCCGTCGGCTTCGGCGGTGAGCATGGCCGAATCGATCCTTAAGGACAAAAAGCGCATCATGCCGTGTGCGGCCTACTGTGACCGAGAATACGGCGTGGGAGGATACTTCGTGGGCGTTCCCGTGAAATTGGGCGCGGGGGGCGTGGAGCAGGTCATTGAAATCACCCTGCTGCCCGAGGAAAAGGCCGCGTTTCAAAAGTCCGTGGATGCCGTCAAATCCCTCGTTCAAAAAATCAAGCTGTAGGAGCGTGCCTAAAAAGAATACCTCTTCACCTCAAGCCGAGCCGACAATGGTTTGGCCGCGTCCTTTCGGCTTGAACTTTTGGGAGCGCCGCAAGGCGCGACAAGGCATTGCGGCTCGAGCCGCTCCGACCAAAAGGTTCTTCAACAAGCTCCTCTCGGATCACACATCGGTGCACGCGCCGAAACATTTCCTGGCGGGGGATCGAACAGGGGACGGCCAGAAGCCGTCCCTTCGATCGGAAGGGGCAATCCCTCCCCATTAGCCTTGTCGAGACCGGCTGTCGGCCGAAGCCAGCACGGACCGACGGCCCGAAGCTCTCCCTTCAGAGCCGCAAAACCTTATCATGACGAACTCCGCCCTTCTCAGGCGGGCTTCAGGTTAAGTGCTCCCGCTTTTTAACGGCCTCCTTTTTCAGGCGATTGACCGTCTCTTCCAGCACGGGAAACACGTTTTCCCGAATGTCTCCAGCCACCACCACCAAGAGCAGATCCTCGCCCACTCGGCGCCGCCCCGTAAACAGGTAGGCTTCCACAGCGGCAATTCCCGGCCGGGATCGCACGTCCGCCAACACGCGATCCCAGGCTTCTTGGTCCTTGTCGATATCGAGGGCCTCGGCCGGCGCGCCGCTTCGGCTCGTAGCCCGCACTACGCCGTTATGGCAGGCGAACATGCCCACTGTGGCCGGATCCAGCTTTTTTTTCAAATCCTCGATCATCCCTTGCAATGTCACCATGTCGTGCTCCTCTCTGTGTCCCTTTCCGTATCATCCAGCTTTGGCACTTCACACTTCTTGAAAAACCACGGCGTGCCCATCGTCCACAGCGATTCACTTCCTTCGTGCTGCCTCTTGCATCAGCTGTTGACTCAAGGTATAAGGGCCGTGTTCTTGTGAAAATTTATGCGTCTTATCCTTCGGTCAATCCCCTTTGCCGACGCTCCAAACGGGACAAGTACCGTGACGGGCTCAAGACCCGACTCGGCCCAAGGCCGAATCCGCCAACGCCCAGTGATCTTCAATGGAGTTCCTCATTTAATGAGCTCGGCGCCGCCCTTTGTCCCTGCCTGTGCTCTCTTTTTTTGTCAATCCCCATCGATGCCAAAATCTTTTCGACGTCCACGGGTGCAGTGGGGCGATCCCCTCTGTGGGCCTCGGGCGTCTTTTGGGTCAACGCGGAAAGCGATTGAGGAGGGTCATCATGTTTGACGAGAAGGCCTTGGAACATATTCGGGCCGGAAAAGACAAATGGGAAAAAACCATCCTGGGCAAAACCCTGTCCAAGGCGCCCGAACGCAAGGCGGCGTTCACGAGCATCTCGGGCACGCCTGTGGAACGGCTTTACACGCCCCTGGACGTGCAAGGCTTGGATTACGAGCGGGATCTCGGGTATCCGGGTCAGTTTCCCTTCACGCGGGGTGTGCAGCCCACCATGTATCGAGGCCGGTACTGGACCATGCGCCAGTACGCCGGGTTCGGCAATGCCCGCGAGAGCAACGCTCGGTTCCGGTACCTTTTGGAGCAGGGCCAGACAGGGTTGAGCGTGGCCTTTGATCTGCCCACGCAGGCAGGCTACGACAGCGATCACCCTCTGTCCATGGGCGAAGTGGGCAAAGTCGGCGTGGCCATCGATTCCCTGGACGACATGAAAATCCTTTTCGACGGCATTCCTCTGGATAAAGTGACCACGTCCATGACCATCAACGCCCCGGCCACGGTGCTTTTGGCCATGTACTTGGCCATCGCGGAAGAGCAAGGGGTGCCCTTTGACAAGGTGGGCGGCACCGTGCAAAATGATATTCTCAAAGAAATCATCTGCCGCGGCCAATACATCTTTCCCCCAAAGCCCAGCATGCGCCTCACCGTGGACCTCATCGACTATTGCTTCAGGAACGTCCCCAGATGGAACCCCATCTCCATCAGCGGCTATCACATTCGTGAAGCGGGATCCACGGCGGCTCAGGAAATGGCCTTTACCATCGCCGACGGCATCGCTTATGTGCAAGCGTGCGTGGACCGCGGACTGGCCGTGGACAGTTTTGCACCGCGGCTGAGCTTCTTCTTCAACGCCTTTACCAACGTCTTGGAGGAGGTGGCCAAATTCCGAGCCGGTCGCCGCGTGTGGGCCCGCATCATGAAAGAACGTTTCGGGGCTAAGGATCCGCGCTCCATGATGATGCGCTACCATGTGCAGACAGGCGGCGTGACCCTTACGGCTCAGCAGCCCCTGAACAACATCGTGCGCGTGGCCCTTCAGGCTTACGCGGCGGCTCTGGGCGGCTGCCAGTCGCTGCACACCAACTCTTACGACGAAGCCTTGTGCCTGCCCACCCAACAGGCGGTCACTGTGGCTCTGCGCACCCAGCAGATTGTGGCGGAAGAAAGCGGCGCCACGGACACCATCGACCCTCTGGCCGGGTCCTATTTCGTGGAAGCCATGACGGACAAAATCGAGGCGGACATCGAAGAATACATCAAAAAGATCGATGCCATGGGGGGAACTCTGGCCGCCATCGAACAGGGCTACGTTCAAAAGGAAATCCAAGACAGTGCCTACCGGTTTCAAAAAGAAATCGAAACGGGTGAACGGGTCTACGTGGGAATCAACAAATACACCATGGAAGAGCCCGAGCCCGCAAATCTGCTCAAAGTGGACATGAAGGTGGGGGAAATCGAAGCGGCGAAGCTCAAGAAACTGCGCGCCGAAAGGGACCAGGCCAGGTGGAAAGCCGCTCTGCAGCGCCTGCGGGAGGTGTCTCAGTCCGAAGAAAACGTCATGCCGGCCGTTATCGACGCAGTCAAGGCTCGGGCCACCATCGGCGAAATCTGCGACGTGTGGCGGGAAATCTTTGGGGAATATCGCCCCAAGGAATTCGTGTAGGAAAAGAGCACCGCAGAGGCGCAGAGATCGCAGAGAAAACCCTTCGTGCACCTTTGGCGACAGGGCCAAAGGTGCCCAGAGCGCGATACCCTGACGATGAGGAAAGTCGTCGAGTGAAGGAGTAAGGGGATGGCTCAGAACAGAAAGATCAAGATTATCGTGGCAAAACCCGGCCTGGACGGCCATGACCGCGGCGCCAAACTGCTTGCCCGCATTTTCGCCGAAGCCGGCATGGAAGTGGTCTACACGGGACTTCGGCAAACCCCGGAAATGATCGTGGAAACCGCTCTGCAGGAAGACGCCGACGTGGTGGGGCTTTCCAGCCTCTCAGGCGTGCATATGTATTTCTTTCCCCGCGTCGTGCAGTTGCTTAAGGAAAAAGGCTTGGACGATGTGCTCGTCGTGGGTGGTGGGATCATTCCTTCGGAAGACGTGCCGGAACTGAAAAAGGCGGGTGTCGCCGAAATCTTCGGCCCGGGCACGCCTACGGCCAAAATTGTGGAATTCATCAAACAGAATGTTCGCTCACGCGATTAGCGGATGCCCCATGCGAGATTACGCCAAGGAAGTGTTGGAAGGATCGCCTCGAGCAGCGGCCCGCCTCATCAGCTGGCTGGAAGACGAAGACCCTCGCGCCCTTGAACACATGGAGCGTCTCTATCCCCACACAGGTCGCGCTTATGTGGTGGGCATCACGGGATCGCCCGGTGCGGGAAAGAGCACCCTGACGGACAAGCTCACCTTCGCGCTGCGAAAAAAAAACCTGAGCGTGGGGATCGTGGCCGTGGACCCCAGCAGCCCCTTTACGGGCGGTGCGGTGCTGGGAGACCGAGTGCGCATGAGCCGCCTTTCCACAGACCCGGGTGTTTTCATACGCAGCATGGCCACGCGGGGTTTTTTGGGCGGGTTGGCCAAAGCCACCGGCGACGTGGTCAAGGTTCTGGACGCCTTTGGCAAAGACGTCATCATTATCGAAACCGTCGGAGTCGGCCAGGACGAGGTGGACATCATTCGGTTGGCCGACACCACTTGTCTGGTTCTGGTTCCCGGCCTTGGGGACACGATTCAAAGCATGAAGGCTGGAGTGATGGAAATCGCCGACATCTTCGTCATCAACAAGGCGGATCGACCCGGAACGGATCAGCTGTACGTGGAAGTCACCTCCCGCGTGGAACAGGACGCCCACATCCGCCAGCGGGCCTGGACACCCCCGGTGCTTAAAACCGTGGCCGTGGAAGACGAGGGGGTGAGTGCTCTGGTGGAAGCGGTGTGGGCCCACCGGCGGTTTCTGGAAGAATCCGGAGCACTGGACGAAAAGCGGCGGCAACGGGCTCGTGAAGAGACGCTGCAGATGATCCATGCGGAACTGTTTCGACGCCTTCGGGAACAGCTCACGGCCAACGGCCGGCTGGACGCTCTGGTGAAAGCCATTGTGGAAAAGCGCGAAAGCCCGTACCGAGCCACGCAAGACGTGCTGGCTCGGTGGCTCAAGGGGTGATGAGACGACAGCGGCCGGCTGCGGCGTGGACGGTCCCGTGCATCCCACTTTTCGGGGCGCGGCGCCGAAACGCCGCCGCCCTCACCTTGACAGGCAACCTTATGGGTAGAGAGGATCTCCAATGAAAGTGCTCAAAGTGGACCACATCGGGATCGCCGTCAAATCCATCGACGAAGCGCAGAAACTTTACCACGAACTTCTGGGCCTGCCCGATCACGGGCGCGAAACCGTGGCCGAACAGAAAGTGACCACGGCCTTTTTCCCCGTGGGAGACACCGAAGTGGAACTCCTGGAATCCACGGCTGCGGACGGCCCGGTGGCCAAGTTCATTGAAAAAAAAGGCGAAGGCGTGCATCATATTGCCTTTCGAGTGGACAATATCGAGGCGGCCCTGGAAGAATTGAAAGCCCAGGGCGTGCAACTCATCGACCAAACGCCGCGTCAAGGGGCCGGGGGGGCTCGTATCGCTTTCCTACATCCCAAGTCCACGTACGGCGTTTTGGTGGAACTGTGCGAACGCAAAGACCATTAGGCTTATGAGACAAGTCGGCGTGTGGAGGGCAGCCCACCCGTCGCCCTCAAACCTGTCAACGCATCAAACCCAAAGAAACGCCGAATGGCCGCCGAAAACACCGGCGCGCTCATTCGGCCAAAGCTGTTTTTAAGGTATGGTGAAAAGCGCTGAAGAAAAAACGACGGACCGCACCTTTCCCTTTTCGGCTCTGGTGGGCCAGGACCTCATGAAGCGCGCCCTGCTGCTCAACGTGGTGGATCCTTCCATCGGCGGGGTACTCATCAAGGGCGAGCGCGGCACGGCCAAATCCACGGGTGTGCGCGCCCTTGCGGACCTTTTGCCCACACTTCGCGTGGTGGAACATTGCCCCTTTCGTTGCGATCCCGATATGTTAGAGGAACTGTGCCCGTCGTGCCGTGAAAGGGTCGCGGCGGGGCAGTCGCTTCCCGTAGCGGAACGGCCGGTACCCCTGGTGAATCTTCCCATTGGCACGACCGAAGACCGGCTGCTGGGGACCATCGACATCGAAAAGGCTCTCAAGACCGGCACCAAAGCCTTTGAACCGGGCCTTTTGGCTGAGGCCCACCGGGGCATTCTTTATGTGGACGAAGTCAACCTTCTCAACGATCAGATTGTGGACCTCTTTCTGGACGCCGCCGCCTCCGGCCGCAACGTCGTGGAACGGGAGGGGATCAGCTTCAGCCATGCCAGCCGTTTCATTCTCGTGGGAACTATGAACCCGGAAGAAGGTGATCTGAGGCCGCAGCTTTTGGACCGTTTCGGCCTTTCAGTGACCATACGAGGCATCGAAACCCTGGAAGAACGTGTGGAAATCGTCAAAAGGCGCCTGGCCTTTGAAGCGGATCCCGAAGGATTTCGCGCGCGCTGGGCCGCCGAGGACCGTGCTCTGGCCCAACGGATTCAATCGGCTCGAGACGCTCTGCTCATGGTCGCTTTGACGGAGGAGCTTTTGCGGTTGGCGTCACAAATCGCCGTGGCCATGGGATCTGACGGCCATCGTGCCGACATCGCCATGATCAAGGCGGCTCGAGCCAATGCGGCGCTGGAAGGCCGATCCATGGTGACCGACGAGGACCTGCACCTGGCCGCTCGCCTGGTGCTGCCGCACCGGGTGAAAAAAACACCTCTGGAAAAAGCCGAACTGGACGAGGGCAAGCTTCAGGAACTTCTGGCTTCCAATGCCGGAACGGGAGCCGGTGACCCGCAGCCCTGGGTTCCGGTGCACCACAATGTGCCCAAGGCCTCGCCCAAAGGCACGAGGACGGCGTCCCCCGTGCAGTGCGTCACTCACCTGTGCCCCACAAGCCGCACCCTTTTGGCGCTCATGCCGTGGCATCGAATGGAACCGGGAACACATCCGGGCCGCCGCTTTGTCCTGCCCCTGGCCAAGCATTCCGGAACGGTGCATGGTACGCGATGGCCCACGCCCGCAGAGGACTCCGGCGACCTCTCCCTCCTGGGCACATTGCGGGCCGCAGCACCTTACCAGACGTTTCGCCGCAACGGCAACGGCCGATCCGATGCCCCGTGCATTCTTCTGCCCCAAGATCTTCGGCTTCGCAAAAGATCGCGCAAGACGGGCCTGTCCCTCGTCATGGTGGTGGACTCCAGCGCCAGCATGCGCAGCAGCGACCGCATGTCGGTGACCAAAGGCGTCATCGACGCGCTGCTTCACGATCTGTACCGGCGCCGGGACAAGCTGGGCATCGTCACCTTTCGTCACACCAGTGCAGAAGTTCTTCTGCCCCTCACCCACAATCTGCGGGATGCGGCGGCGGCCGTAGACGCGCTGCCTGTGGGAGGCCGCACACCTTTGGCTTTGGGCTTGCATTTGGGGCTTCGGCTTTTGGTGCAGGAAAAGCGCAAGAATCCGGAAACCATTCCCGTGATGCTGCTCTTTTCGGACGGCAGGCCCAATATGAGCGCCTTTGGAGCGGATCCGGTGGATGAGACCTTTTATTATGCTCGAGAGGTCCAACGGCACAAGATTCAGGCCATCTTCGTGGACACGGAAATGGACCCCATGGCCGGAGGATGCGCCTACGAAATCGCGCGCCGCATGGGCGCCGTCTACCTTCCCGTGGACCGGCTCATCCACGACCGTTGACCCACACCGCACCTTGCCACTCCGGCCCCTCGGTGCTATGTGCAGAGAAGGGATGCTCGGAGGTGATGCCCATGAAGAGACAACACCCTGCATGGTTTGTGGTCACGCTGGCGGTACTGTGCGCCGTTCTGGCCGCCCCGGCCAGCCTGCGTGCAGAAGAGCCGGGTTTTACGCGCCAGGATCGGGATCTTCTGATCGAAGTGCGCACCCGCATGCTGGAAATCGACAAGCGCTTTGAACAGATCGATAAGCGCTTTGAACAAATTGAGAAGCGGTTCGAACAAATCGAAAAGCGTTTCGAGCAAATCGAAAAACGCTTTGAACAGATCGAGAAGCGGTTTGAACAGATCGA
>NZ_JBRAHS010000003.1:0-18965 GCF_052743555.1 Desulfosoma sp. | reverse complement strand
CGGTTTGAACAGATCGACAAGCGCTTTGAACAGCTGATGCACTTTCTTTACCTGCTTTCCGGCATTTTCACGTCGCTGGTCATTGCGGTCATCGGTTTTGCGTATTGGGACCGGCGCACCATCATCACGCAGGCCAAGAAAGACACGAAGGAAGACCTCGAAAGGGAGGGCCGACTTCGAGACGTTATATTGGCCCTGCGCGAATACGCCGCCAACAACAAAGACCTGGCGGCCATCCTGAAAAGCTTTCGTCTTCTCTAAGAGCCCGTCTGAAAATGCTGGGTGAGAGTTCATGAGCCCACAAGGAGCACTGTCGCGCCCAATTTTCAAAGGGACGGCCGCCTGCTGACGCTGAGACCGGAAAAACCTGTCCCTTCGAGGCCGATCTGAAAGCGGCCCCTCGACATCGGAGGGACGGGCTCCTGGGCGTCCGAGAATGGGCGAAGCGCCTTGACGGAGGCCCTTCACTGGCCCATGCGGGCTTGCACGAACATCTGGGAAAGGCCTTCTCCCAGGCATTTTGAGCCGCCCGTTCCATAGGATCTTGTTTCTGCAGCCTTTTTCAGGCGTGCCGTCTTCCTTTCGTCATGAGGGCATCGTCCCACGTACCATGGCTGCAGGACGAAAGGCTGCACCGGCTCTCGGCGCCTCTGCGGCGAGAGGCTTACGTGCCCCTTGGCCATCGATACCCGAACTCCCTCAGCACCCGCCGATCCCGACGCCAGTTCTTTTGCACGCGCACATGCAACCCCAGGTAGACACGACACCCCAGGACCCGCTCCACGTCTTCACGGGCCAAGCGCCCGATCTCCTTAAGGCGCCCGCCTCCTTTGCCGATAAGGATCCCCTTTTGTGAATCCCGCTCCACATGAATGGTGGCTTCAATGCGAATCAAATTCTTTTCCGGCTCCTCCTTGAAGGCATCCACCGTGACGGCCGTGGCGTAAGGAACCTCTTCCTCCGTCAAGTGAAAAACCTTTTCCCGCACAATTTCCGCCACCAGGAACCGTTCCGGCTGATCCGTGACGAGATCTTCCGGGTAATACCTGGGCCCTTTGGGAAGCCGGCGTTCCAGTTCCGCCAAGAGTTCCGGCACGCCATCGCCCGTGAGGGCCGATACCGGCACGACAGCGGCAAAATCGCGCTGCTCGACATAGCGTTGCATCAGGGGCAACAGCAAGGTTTTGTCTTTGACAAGATCCACCTTGTTGAGGACAAGCACCACGGGCGTGGAGAGTGTTTCCATGGCCTGGAGCGCAAACCGATCCAGATCCACGCTGCGGGCCGTCACATCTGCAATGAAGGCCACCACATCGACGTCTTTCAGGGTCGCCAGGGCGATATCCACAAGGATCTTGTTGAAGGTGTCCCGTGCCCGGTGAATCCCCGGCGTATCCACAAACACCATTTGGCACCGCGGCGTGTTGTAGATGCCCACAATACGGTTTCGCGTGGTCTGGGGTTTGGGGCAGGTGATGGAAATCTTTTCCTTGAGGATCTGATTCATGAGGGTGGACTTGCCCACATTGGGCGCCCCCACTAAGCTGATGAATCCGGATGGAATCTCCTCCACGACGGCTGGGCCTCCTTGCTGTCATGCCCGCAATGTCTTTCTGAGGCCTTGGGCGGGCGCACCTTCACGGTTCCGCAGCATTTTGGCGCGCTGGGAACCCCGAAGCCAGGCGGGAGGCGTATCAGCACTTACAGATCAGGCCCCGAAGGCTTAAGATTGTGAGAAAAATTCGGGGTGGTCGGCATCACACGGGCAGGCCCCTCGCTGCTCAGACCTTCCCGTTCCGCCGGCTGGGCGACGCCTTGCCCTGCAAGATCGGCTTTCATACACGGCGACAGATGGAGTTCGGCCCGTCTCAGCACCACGCCCATCTCGCGACAAACGTGTTCCAAAACTTCGGTGATTTCCCGAGACACGTCTCGAGAAGCCACCACGATTTCCTCAACGCCGTATCGGCGGATGATTTTCCGCAGATGCCGAAGGCTTCCCAGCACCTTGTAGCCGAACATGCGGCGGCGAACCGTCGTTTCGTCATCATCGATAAAGCCCACTGGCAGAAGGCCGAGATCTTGATTCTCCAAAAGTTCCTGAAGCACGTAAGCACCGTTGCGATTGGCGCCGTAGATCAGCGTCGGACGGCCCGTTTTTTTCACCAGACGATTCAAAAATTCCGACAGGAACCGAAAGGAAAGCCGGGACCCCGCCATGGACACAAAGGCCAAGAGCCAAAAGATGGCAAAAACGGTTCGAGAAAAGCCTCGGAAATCGTAGGCGAAAACCAAAACCGCTAAGCTCACGCACACCCCGGCGCTCACCGCCACAGCATGCAAACTGAGATCCGACAAGGTGGTGTAGCGCCACACACCTCGATAGATGCCGCAGGCCATGTAGCTCGCCAGGCAGCAAATCAAGACGACCGGAAGACTGTCGAGAAAGAGGGGGAAGGCTTCGGGATCCGCCCACCGCTCATAGCGCAGGTAATACGCCAGCCAATAGCAAAAGGAAACCCAAAACACATCCAGCAGCACCTCAAAGACGCGTTTTTTATAGGTGAACTGCACCCAGAAAACGGTGAGGGCCGGTTTCTTTTCCAGAAGATTTTTTTCCTCAGGAGGATAGACGCGCACCTGAGCAAGGCGCACCAGAAAGACGACCGTCAACAGCACAAAGAGCGCACCCGCGGCGTAAAAGAGTCCCATGTCCACGGCGCTCAACAACGCCACCGCGCCGCCCAGGACCGAAAAACCGTACAAGACGTGCACAGCCTTCTTTTCATCGAGGCCGATACCCACCAGTCGATGCGACGTGTGGTCCCGCCCGCCACGGGCTACAGATCGCCCAAAAACCGTTCGCATGATGGAAACAAGCGCCATATCCGCCACGGGAAGACAGAAAACGAAGAGTGGGGCCAAAACGATGGGCACCAAATGCCCATGGCGGCTCAATTCGTTTTGGGTACTGATGCCTGCCAAGACAAAACCGAGAAAAAGGCTTCCGCAATCCCCCATGAAAATGGACGCCGGACGGCTATTGTAGCGCAAAAAGCCAAGGACAGCTCCGAGAAAAATGGGCAAAAGCGCAATGGTGGGATCGGAAGGGACCCCTCCACCCGTCATGGCCTCAAATCCCAACAGAAAAAAAGCGGCAATGGCTGCCACGCCCGCGCTCAACCCGTCCATGTTGTCCAAAAGATTAAAAGCATTGGTGATGCCCACGATCCAGAGAACACTCAGAAAAGTGTTGGCCGTTTTGGACACGAACCAGTCGATTTTGTAGCCAAAGAAAACCAACACGGCGGCCAGAACAATCTGCCCCACCAGCTTGGTTTGGGGGGACAGGTTTCGAAAATCGTCCCACAGCCCGAGCAAAAACATGCCCAAACTGCACAACAGCAAAGGCGCCAGATCGGGAACAGCTCTGTGCGCATCCCCGAACCATCCCAAGAGCGCTCCAAGGGCTGTGGTCGCATAAAAGGCTCCAACGATGGCGATCCCGCCCAGAAGGGGTGTGGGCACCTTGTGCCAGCGGTCTTCTCGGGGCGCCGCCACTTTGTTGACCTTCTTGGCCCAACGGGCCACCAGGGGCGTAAGCCGCCATCCAAGGGCAAAGGATCCGACAAACAACCCCGCAGCCCGAGCCCAGTACAGGGCCGCATCCATGCCTTTTCTCCCCGCTCAGCTCTGGAAATGAGCAATGACACTTTCAATGATGCCCCGCAAATCCACGCGAGGCGAAAATCCCGTGAGTTCTTTCAGCTTGCTGATATCCGGGCATCGACGCCGCATGTCTTCAAATCCGGGCCCATAAGCCCTTTCATAGGGTAGATACTCGATTTCGGACTGACTTCCGGTCATTTCCTTCACCAGCTCGGCCAGTTCTCGAATGGTGATTTCCTGGGGGTTTCCCACGTTGATGACTTGGCCAAGGGCTCTGGGTTCGCCCATGAGCCGCACCATCGCCTCCACCACATCGGCAACATGGGCAAAGGATCGCGACTGCGAACCGTCCCCATAAACGATGATGGGTTTGTTCAAGAGGGCTTTTTGGACGAAATTGGGAACAACCATGCCGTATTGCCCAGTTTGGCGCGGGCCCACCGTATTGAAAAGGCGCACGACAATGACGGGCAACTTTTTTTCCTCGTGATAAGCCAGCGCCAGGAATTCATCCAACGCCTTGGAGCACGCGTAAGCCCAACGCCGACGTGACGTGGGCCCGATAAGGCTGTTGCCGTCTTCACGCAGCGGTGCACCGCCGTTGTCATCCATGGCCTTGCCGTAGACTTCCGAGGTGGAGGTGATGAGCACTTTTTTCTTGTGCCGGTTGGCGCACCGCAGCACCACCTCGGTGCCCCGCACATTGGTTTCCAAGGTCTCCACGGGACGGTTCATGATGAGCTTGACCCCGACGGCGGCGGCCAAATGGTAAACCTCGTCGCATTGCGCCACCAACTCATCCATAAGGGATTCATTGAGAATGCTGTCCACAATACACTGAAAACGATGGTTGTCCTTATGCTGGGCGATGTTCTCCAGCCTACCCGTCGACAAGTCATCGACGGCTATCACTCGACACCCTTCCCCCAGGAACCGATCCACCAGGTGCGACCCTATAAACCCTGCTCCACCGGTGACAAGAATGGTTTTGTCCTTCGTCTTTTGTGCACCCTCACTCGGCTTCATCTCAGACTCTGACCTTGAGCTCAGAAACGATCGTTTTAGACTTCGTTGGATCTGCGCTGCCCATTGGTGCGGGCTCCCCACAACACCTTTTGATAAATTTTCAGCATCTTGTTTGAAAATTCTTGGACGGTGAATTCCTTTTCCGCCAATTTTCGCGCATTCTCCCCCATGTTTCGGCGCACTTCGGGATGTTCCAAAAGGTAATCGATGGCCGATGCCAGGCTCTCGGCATCTTTGGGCGGCACCAGCAATCCCGTCACCCCATTCCTCACCGCGTCACGACAGCCAGGCCAATCCGTTGTCACCGCGGCACGTCCCACACATGCCGCCTCCAGCAGAATTTTCGGCACACCTTCCCCATAGTAGGAAGGAAGAGCCACAAGATGCGACCCAGCAAGAATCTCAGGCATGTCATCGCGGAACCCCAACCATTCCGCAACGCCTTCCCGATGCCATTTTTCCAAATAATGCCTGGGCACGCTCGCGGGATTTTCCCAATCATCATGCCCCGCAAGCACAAACCGCACCCGCGCACCCCACTTCTTTTTCACAATCCGGGCGGCCTTCACAAACTCTCCCACACCCTTATTCCAAAGCATGCGCGAGGCCAAAACGACGACAAAAGGAGGCGGCTTCGGCTCGGGCCGGTGTTGAAAAAGCCCTAAATCCACCCCTACGCCACCCACGACAACCATGTTCTCGGGATGTCCCCAGCCTTGAGCCAACCCGTAGGCATAGTCCGCCTCATTTTGAAAAACCAGCGCACTTCGCGCATCGCCACGCAAAGCTCGAAGCCACCAATTGAGCACATAGCGGCTGCTTTGGCCCTCTTGGTTTCGAAAGGCAAAACCCAACCCGATGAACAGATGAACAGTGGGAAGCCGCAACAATCTGCAAGCCACCGATCCGTAACAAATGGCTTTAAGGCCGATGTGATGGACGAGGTCAGGCTTGATCCGTCGATAATGACGCACGAGACAAAGCATCGCCGCCGCTTCGCGCGCCGGGTTTCTGCCCGCGCGGGTCACCGGCCAATGGGCAAAATTCACGCCGGCGCCTCGAATCGTGGCTCCATCTCCCGTATCCCTGGCAATGACCGTCATGTCAAAGCCGTGCTTTTGAAGCGATTGGGCGAAAGGCAGAAAATGCAGGCGAAAAACCCAGTCGGCATTGACGGTAAAGATCAAGCGTATTTTTCGGGCAGTGGGGAACCTGTGTGCAAATGGCTCCACTGCGTGCTCACCATTCATCAATAACGCCCCAACACCACCAGAAGCCGAAGCATGTCCGTTTCCCAACGACGCAGCCTTCTCACCTCCATGGAAAGAGCATACCGCACGCGCCTCGCCATGGACCCGCGGGCTTTCACAAATCGTTCAATGGTCTCTTTCGATGCCTTGCTTAAGGCGCCGCCGTGGATGTTTAAAAAGATCTCCGCCTGTCGACGGGCTTGAAAATCCCCGTCGATCAAGACCCTTATGGCTCTTTTGACATTTCTTTTTAGACCTCCAAGGGTTTCTCCCACCGTAGAAGCATCATGGAGTCTGTAGTCCATTTGAATCCTTGCATCATAGATCACCTGGCCAAAAGCCGCAACCGTTAGGTACACCCACCAGTCATGATACGGAATGCCTTTCGGAAGATGCTTTCTAAGGATTGCCATCGCCGAGCGATTGAAAACTTGCGTACAGCCTTTCGCCGGATTTTGCACCAAGGCGTTACTCAGGCCCGGTCTTGTTACAAGAGGCGAAAAGCCTAGCGGTCTCAGGTCTGATGTGACAAACCTCTGCCGACAAAAATAAAGCAAAGGGATGGTCTCATCCAGCCGGGCCAACATCTCGACGGCATGTTGCATTTTGGTGGGGGCCCAAACATCGTCTTGATCAGCAAAAGCATAATAGTCGTGGCTCAAATCAACCTTTTCCATCAGCTGGAAATAGCTTTGGGGTATTCCGACATGTTCCCCAGATTCCAGCCTCAGATTCATCGGTCGACCGGATTTTTCCAATACCTGTAAAAGCAAGGGTATGGTTCGATCAGAAGAGCCGTCATCTCGAACATAGAGTATCAGGCGATCATAGAACTGACCCACAATGCTTTGAATTTGTTCAGCAATGTATCTCTCCCCATTGTATGTCGCCAGAAGGACGGCCACCTCAGGATTTTTCGCGTCTCGAGGCCCCCGCACTCTATGCATCCTGCACGGCGTGTCTTAGCACATTTTTGTCGAACCAATTGTCCGCGTTGCCACAGTCCTTTTTCACTCGTCCTCGATTCAATTTCCCTTCTCTTGCATCATTTCCAAAAAGGGGTTGCTTCCCGATCCCTGAAAAGGCGGAAAGGGATTCTGGGACGATCCCTGGCCCGCTCCTTGGCGTGCCTTTTCAAGGGCCTGTTGCAGGGGGTTGGCGCCGCCGCCTTGGGGTTGGGTTTGCCCGGAGGGCGTCCCCCTCTGGCCGGGTCCGGCGCTTTTACCGGGAGTCGGTCCAAAGGGGGTCGGCGGCTGGCCTTGCCCTTCTTGCTGATCCGTGTTCGCTTGAGTCGGCCTATCCACATCTTGGCCCTTGGGAAGCGGGCCTGCGGCCACTTGCACAGGCTCCGGCCTGTCTTTGTCCGGGCCGTACAGGGGCAGGCGAAGCGTCTGGCCGCTTCCCTCCAAAACGACGGCGCCGGTGTCGATCTCTTTTACGACGTAAGGCCCAACGGTGTCCCCTACCCCATACCATGCCCCCGGGGAAGCTCCATCTTTGGAATCACTGCCCGTTTCAAGCAGCGCTTTCTTTCCTTTGGCTGAGTTGATGACGCCCGTGAAGGTGACCCGTGTCATCTGGGTCAAACTGGTTTTCGATCCCTGGGAAATGTCAGTCTCCGGCACGAGAAGATGCTTGGCCACCATGGGAGGCTGCACTGCGTTCATGTCGGCCGCCCCACCGGCCCATGCGCCCATCGCCCCGCACAGCCCGAAAACCACAACCATCAGAGCCACGTGCATTCCTTTACCTTTGTTCATGGAACCTCCTGTTTTTTGCTTTTATTTATCCATTGAACGCATTCGGCCCGCTTCTTGCCTCTCCAGTTGCATTGGGTTTTCTTTTCGGGCACATTCGCAACGGTTTCGACTTTCTTTCGCGATTTCCAGTGAGGATGAAAAAAGCCATCTTTGCACTGCATCTGTTGTCTGCCTTCATTTTTCTGGCCGTGCCCGGCATGAAGGCCATTGGAGCCTCTCAAGAATCCCTTCAGGAAGGGCCGCGGCGAATCGCCGTCGTCGTCTCTCGGCCCCTTCGACCCTACATGGAAGCCCTGAAAGGCCTCCTGACCTCTTTGGGTCAACGGCGCATGCATGCGCTGCAACCTATCACTCTGTCGCCGGAGACTCAAGGAGACTTTCGCGCCGTTCAGTCGGAACTCCTTCGCCTTTCCGCCGATGCCTTCGTCTCCATCGGCCCGGAAGCTTTGCCGCTCGTCCAAAGCGCCTCCATTCAGCGCAATATTCCATGGGTCTACACCATGGTGCTCGACCCTGCAAAACTGGTCCCTCATTCCGAGGCCACCGTCTGCGGCATCTCTCTTTTCCTTCCCGCCGCCGAACAGCTGGAAGCCATCGCTCAAACCCTTCCAAACAGGAAGCGCCTCGGCGTCTTTCACTCGTTGACGGCAAATCAGGCCTTTTTCCAGGAAGCCATGCGGCACGCTCAGAGCCTGGGCCTCACTGTGCAACCCATTGCCGTGCAGAGCCCCAAGGACATTCCCGGACGCCTGACAGGAATCCTGCCACAAGTGGATGCCCTGTGGATCGTGCCGGACCCGGCCATTGATTCCAAAGCCCTTGTGGAATACCTGGTGGAAACGGCGCTTTACCACAACGTCCCCTCCATCGGGTACAATCGCTATTTTCTGGAAGCCGGCGCGGCCATGGCCTTCGTTCTGGACTACGAAAAAATCGGCGCGGCCACGGCCGCCCTGCTGGATTTTTACCTCCATTCAGGCCGCTGCCCTGAAACGGCGCCGCCTTACGATGTCATCGTCAACGAGCACGTGTTGCGTCGTCTCTTAGATCACTCGTCGGAGGAAGGGAGATGACACGACGTTTGGGATTCCTCGCTCGGCTCCTGCTTGCTGGGTTTTTCTTGATCGGCGGGGCCGTTTCCGGCTTGGGAATCATCGGCCTAAAAATGATTCGCGACTTTACGGAGGCTCGTTTTGCCGAGCGCAATCAATTCATGGCCGACAACCTGGCCCGAAACTGTGAGCTGGGGCTCCTCATCGAAGACCGCCGCATGCTGCAGCGATTGGCAGACAACCTCCTGAGCGAGGAAAGCCTGGTGTCGGTGGAAATCCAAAACGCTCGAGGAGAAGTGGTGGCCCGCGCCCACAAAGGGCAAGGAGGACCGACTGCGGTAAGTTTTGCGCAGGTGAGGCTTCGAAAAATCGGTGAAATGGCCAGCGCGGAGCTCGCCGAATCCGCCGATGCCGCCTCCAACGTTTTGGGTTCCGTGCGGCTCTCCTTCAGCCTTTCCCATATTCAAGCTTTGTCCACCGATCTGGGCGTGACCTTCATTGTCATTTCTCTGGTCATCGTCCTTCTGGCTCTGACCTGCTTTTTTGTGTTTGCCAGATCCCTGCTCAACCCCATTCATCACTTGGTCAAAACCGCTCAGGATGTGGCCGCGGGAAACCTTTCCGTGCGGGCCCCTCTAAGCGCCGTGCCCGAGGCTCGCACTCTGGCCCATGCGGTCAACACGATGCTGGATGCGTTGGCAGAAAACCGTCGAGCTCTCGAAGAAGCCTATCAGGAAATGATCCGCCAAAAATCTTTTGCGGAAATGGGAAGGGTGGCCATGGTGGTCGCCCATGAAGTGAAAAACCCCTTGGGCATCATCAAGAGTTCCCTGGACCTTCTCAAACGTCAACATGGACTTGGCGACGACGACCTTCTCGTCCAGTACATGGAAGACGAGATCCAACGACTCAACCGGCTCATCGAGGACTTCCTTCTCTTTTCCAAGCCGGCCAAACCCCACTTCAGCCTTGTTGACATGAACCATCTGGTTCGGGATGTGGTGGAGCGGCATCGGCTCCAGATGGAAAGCCCCGCCCTTGCAATCCGCACGGCAATCTCCGACAATACGGCCCGCTCCTGCATTGACCGGGACCTGATCATGCGGGCTGTGGCCAATTTGGTGCAAAACGCCGTGGATGCCTGTGACGGCGCGGGGATCGTCACCGTGAGCACAAGTGATGACGGTGCCTACTGGACCGTGCACGTTGTGGACCAAGGGCCGGGGGTGCCGCACGAGCTGGCGTCGCGCATCTTTGATCCCTTTTTTACGACCCGGGCCAAGGGAACAGGACTCGGATTGGCTTTCGTGGCCCAAGTGGCTCGTATTCACGGCGGTTCAGTCGGTTTTGTCAACCTGGAAGAAGGCGGGGCTCGATTCAGCCTGACCCTTCCCTTGCATGAGGCGGTTTCAGGTGCAAGGGTGAGCGACGATTGAGGGGTTTTATGGCCCGAATCCTTGTGGTGGATGATGAGAAGAAAATGCGGCATCTGCTGAGCATGATGCTGGCCAGCCGCGGCCACACCACGGAACAGGCGGCGGACGGCCGGGAGGCTTTCGATCTTTTGCTGCGAAAACCCTATGACCTGGTGATCACCGACCTTCGCATGCCGCATATGGACGGGCGGGAATTGTTTCGGCACATGAAGAGCCGCGGTATCGACATTCCGGTCATCTTCATTACGGCCTTCGCCACGGTGGAATCCGCCGTCGAGTCCTTACAAGAAGGCGTCGTCGATTACATTTCCAAGCCCTTTGAAGAAGATCGCATTCTGGCCACCGTGGAACGCACCCTGCGGCTTTCCAGCATTTTGGAAGAAAACAGGGATCTTCTCAATGAACTGCGCCGCATGAGCGGTTCTTACGATATCGTCTTTCAGTCGCAAGCCATGCACAGGGTTGTGAATCTCGTCAAAGCCGTGGCCGAAGAAGACACCACGGTGCTCATTCGAGGAGAATCCGGCACAGGCAAGGAACTTCTGGCGCGTTTCATCCACGAAACGAGCCCTCGGCGCACCAAACGTTTCGTGCCCGTCAACTGCGCCGCCATTCCCCAAGGGCTCATTGAATCGGAACTTTTTGGCCACGAAAAGGGCGCCTTTACCAGTGCGGATCGGCGCAGCCTCGGCAAGTTCGAAGCCGCCTCCCAAGGAACCCTTTTTCTGGATGAAATCGGCGACATGCCCTTGGACGCTCAGGCCAAACTTCTTCGAGTCCTGCAAGAGAAAAAAATTCAGCGCGTGGGCGGCCAGACCGAAATTCCGGTGGATGTGCGCATCCTGTGCGCCACCAATCAGGACTTGGAATCCCTGGTGCAGGAAGGCCGGTTCCGTTCCGATCTTTTCTACCGGATCAATGTGTTTCCCATTGAACTGCCGCCCTTGCGGCATCGGTTGGAAGACGTGCCTTTGTTGGCGAACCATTTCGCCCGGCGCTTTTTTGCATCCGATGATGTGGAAATCACTCCCGGCGCCATGGACCTTCTCATGAATTACTCTTGGCCGGGCAACGTCAGAGAACTGGCCAACGTCATGGAAAGGGCCTGCATTTTGGCGAAAAAAAACCGGCGCATTACGGCGGAACATCTGGTGTTTTTGAAGCCGGCCGAGAACGGCGAAACGGGTGCAGGCACCGTTTTCAAACTCCCGCCCCACGGCCTTAACCTGGAAATCCTGGAGATGGAACTGGTGGAACAGGCCCTGGCCCTGGCCAACAACAACCAAAGTGCTGCCGCGCGCCTGTTGGGACTCACTCGGGCCAAGTTTCGCGTCCTCTACCGCCAATACATCGATTATCTTCGAAACAACAGGCGCCTGGTCTCATGAACCGCCCATTGCGACTGATGATCATCGCCTGCTTTGTGTGGCAGGCCGTGATGAACCTTGCGGCCACAGGGGTGAATGCCGGCGCCGATTTCGACGACGGCACGAGCCTCATGTTTCTGGGAGAAGACACGGATGTGCTCACCCTGGCCACGCGCCGTGAAGAAAGCGCCGCCAAAGCTCCGGCCGTGGCCCAGGTGCTCACCCGTCAGGACTTTTGGGACCGTGGAGACACCACTCTTGCAGACGTTTTGGCCTATCAGCCGGGGTTTTTCATGGCACCCAAGGAATACGGCTCCAGACCGTATCTTCGAGGCATTCCCGAAAGCACACTCTTTCTCTTCAATGCCGTTCCTTTGCGCTCGGAAGCCTCCAAAGGGTTTCACCCAATCGATCAGGACTTGTCTTTGGCGGGAATCAAAAGAATCGAGATCGTTCGTGGAGCCGCCTCGGTGCTCTGGGGGTTGGACGCCTTTTCCGGCGTCGTCAACGTGGTGCCGCTCACCGGCACAGACTTTCAAGGCCTGGAAACTGGTGTTCTGACGACGACGGATGAAGACGCCCGGCAGGCCTACATCAATGTGGGCGGAAACGGCCCATGGTGGTCCGGTTTCGGGTCCTTGACCCTGGGAACAGGCGGCGGCAAGGGGGATCGAGCCACCGTGGTGCGCTTTTGGGATGGACCGAACGGGGCGCCTGTGCCCGTGACGGATCGGTACGGATCCGATCATCCGGATTCCCCCAACACTTTGGACCTTTCGGGGAACATGACCCTGGGGAAAGCGTTCACGGTTTCCGGACGCATTGCCCGAAACCGCACGCCCTATGTCCTTTCCAGCGCCGATAAAGACCTGTCGTGGATCGAGGAGCGGCGAACGAACACAGAACACATCAAGGCGGACTTTCAAAAAGCGCTCACGCTGGACACATCCCTCAAGGCTTCCGCCTATTATCTTCACCTGGCGCCGCACACGCGCATCATCGATCGAGACTTCAGCCAGGGCGAAAATACGCTCTATGCCGAGACCGTGCTGGAAAAATCCCTGATGACCGGGCGCGGACTCATCACGGCCGGAGCGTCGTTCAAGAAAACCCAGGTCGAAGAAGCCCTCATCTGGAAAAACTACTTTCCCGATTATCTGGGCCCGGACAACACGGCTTTTCTGCCCGTCTACGCCACGAAAGACTTTGACCACTCCCTGAGCTCGGCCTTTGTTCAGTACCTGCATAAAACGAAGTCTTGGGACGCCATGGCGGGCCTTCGTTGGGACGTTCACAACGAGTACGAAGACAGCCTCAATACGAGTTTCGGCCTTGTGTGGCACCCCACGGATGTTTTCACCATGAAGTTTCTCTACGGCACGTCTTTTCGAAGCCCCTACGCACGCCAATACGCCGAAAGCCGCTCGGCAAAGAAGCTGGAAAAAGCCCGAAACTTTTCCGTTCAAGCCGTGTGGCGACCCAACGCGCGGTTGAGCGGGGAAGTGACGGGATTTTTTACTAAAATTTGCGACCATGTCATGGAAGATCCCTTTGCTGGTGTCTCCCTGGCCAATGAACAAAAATTCGTCGGTCTGGAAGCTTCAGCTCGTTTTCACCTTACGGATTCCCTTTCCCTTCATGGAAACCTCACCGCCTTGACCCATAGCGGCCCGGATGAAGTCTACCGCTATACGGAGTATGGCATTCTCGGCCCCGGCGGGGATTTTGAGGAAACCATCGTGGACCTGACCTATCCCTTTGATGTGGGGCCGAAGACTTTCGGCAACGCCGCCGTCCTGTGGACACCGACAAAGCACCTGTCCGCCCGGTTGCGGCTTCGTTCCTTTTCGGAAATGAGCCTCATTTACCCTCGAGGGGCCGCAAGGGACAACGCGCCGGACGTCTGGCTTTTGGATCTGGATGCGGCGTACAAAGATTTCCTCACACCCAAGCTTGACCTCATTGCCGCTGTGACGAACCTCACGGACCGGGACCATGAAATTCCCGGAACCTATAGCATGATCGACGGCCGTCCGCTCACCCTGCACCTTCATCTTCGCTACCGGTGGTAATCATGAAAACCATGGCGTTTGTCTTCGGCACTTTTTGTGATGCGTTCTGTGCGAAAATATTGCGGCGCCGCAGCGCCGCGGCGCTCTTGATCGTCGGCGTCATCGCCCTCATCTACGCCAACGGGCTGCATACGCCCTTCGTCTTTGACGATTTCCATTCCGTCGTGGACAATCCACGCCTCGAAAACCCAGTGCACTTTCTTCAACATGCCTCGCTTGGACAGTCCCGCATTCTGGTCGACTTCACTTTCGCCCTCAACAAGGCTTTGGGCGGCGATGATGTCGTGGGCTACCACCTGGTCAACATCGCCATCCACGCCCTCAATGCCTGGCTCGTCTATGCGCTCACGTTGACCCTTTGGAAGGCCCTGAGAGAAAAAAGGGGGCTGGATTTTCCGGCGAACCTTTCACCGGACGAATGGGCCCTCGTGACCTCCCTGCTTTTTGCCTGCCATCCCGTCCAGACCCAGGCCGTGACCTATATCGTGCAAAGGTACGCGTCCATGGCGGCGACGTTTTACCTTTTGTCCGTGCTGTGCTTCGTCAAAGGCCGCCTGATGTGGCCTTCGTCACAGCAGTGGGCTCACGGCCCAGGGAACCGTGGTGGGCGAGCCTTCCTTCTTCCCGGGCTGTATTTTCTTCTGTGCTTCGTTGGCGGGGCGGCGGCTTTCTTCAGCAAACAAAACAGCGCAAGCCTGCCCTTGATGCTGGCCTATATGGAATTCGTTCTCTTTGACCGCTCTTGGCGTGGGTGGCTTCGCAAGGCTTTGGTGGCCCTGCCTTTTGTGATCTTCTTTGGGCTTTTCCTTGTCGCCCACCTGGGCGGGACTGTCGAATGGCGGGACTTCGGCAGGCTCTTGGAAGACGCCGATCGCGCCACGCGGGAAACGTCGGCCGTGGACCGGTGGACCTATGCCGTCACCCAGCTTCGTGTCATCTGCATTTACCTCGGGCTCCTTCTCTTTCCCGTTCGTCAGTGCCTCGACTATGGGTATCCCTTTGTCTCCTCGGTCTTTGCCGGCTGGACACCGCTGGCGGCCGTCCTGCTTTTGGCCATGGCGGCAACAGCCATCGTGGGTGTACGCCGCCATCCGTGGGTCAGCCTCGCTGTGGGGTGGTTCTTGATAGCTCTCTCCGTGGAATCGAGCATTTTTCCCATTCGGGACGCCCTCTTTGAACACCGGCTGTACCTTCCGTCCGTAGGGTTTTTCTGGGCGATCACCTGGCTGCTTTCCTGGATCGCTCCAAGAAGCCGCACCGCCTGGGTTCTCATCACCGTCATTCTCATCGTTGCCCTGGGCACGGCCACCCATCTTCGAAACCGAATCTGGCAGAATCCGGCGGCTTTGTGGCGGGAGGCCGTCGAGCGCAATCCTTTTCATTCAAGAGCTTACAACAACTACGGCAAGGCGCTGATGGACCAGGGCGATGATGCGCAGGCTCAAAAAGCCTTTGAAACCGCCCTGCGGCTCGATCCCAAAAACTTCGAGGCCCACCTCAATCTGGGACTTTCTTTGGCCCGCCAAGGCTTGATCGGCGAGGCTTTACCCGCCTTTCAGCAGAGCCTGGCCCTACGGCCGGAAAACCCCAAGGCGCTTTACAACATTGGGTTAGCTTATCACAAAATGCGCCTCTATGATGCGGCCCAAACCTATTACCGACGGGCACTTCAAGCGGACCCTTTCATGGAAAAGGCGGCCCTCAATTTGGCCAATCTTTTTGTGGAGCAAAAGCTTTTCGACCAAGCGCTGGAGATGCTGGGCTCCTATGCGGCCTCACACCCGGATGCCGCCGACGTGCTGCACAACCTGGCGGTGCTTCACCTGCAAAACGGTCGACCTGACGAAGCTCAAAAGGTGGTGGACGAGGCTTTGTCCCGTCGGCCTCGATCCGCACCGTTGTGGGTGCTCAAAGCCGAGCTGTCCCTTCGACTGGGGCAAATCGAGGCCGCCCGCACGGCTTTGGACCAGGCCCTGCGATTATCCCCCAAAAACGCTCAGGCCCTGGCTCTCAAAAAACAACTGCCTTCGGGCTGACGTGAAGCGGCCGTGGCGCCCTGGTCACCGATGACCACTGCTTGGTCAGATCTGACCATTCCAGCCGCCTTATTTTTCTGGATCCGTAGGCGCCCTGTGCGCCGGGATTTCCACTCCAAAGGGTCGCCGCCCGAGAAAATCGTCTCACAAGTCCCTTGGCCCCAAGGGCACCCTCAGGCCGCTGCAAAAAAACGATGCGGTAACACTTGGCCCGACTTCTGCTAACATGCGTTGCGCGGGCTTCGTTTCTTCACCGCGGCGCATTTTGAGAAAACTTCAGGGAGCAAAGGTCCAGGAAAGATGTGCCTACCAAAACCCCAGCGGTCGACGGCACACTCGATGTGGGCGCATTTAGGAAGAAAGCCCTTTGGGCTCTTTTTCCTGCTCGTTTTTCACGCCCTGGGCTTGTGGGGCCGGGCGACCGCCGCTTCGGTGCCGGAACTGGAAGGGCGCTTCCTGGAACTGACCCAATCCCTTCGTGCTCACCCGGCCGAAACCCTGGCTGCCTTCTTTCCCGAGACGGTTTTTCCATTGCCGTCGACACCGCTGTTTCGCACCTTATCGGCGCAGGGGCTGCCTCGGTTGGTGCCCCATGATGCCTTGGCGCGTTCCGCCGAAGACACTTTGGCAACCTTGCTCGCTCAGGCCCAAGGTGGCGTGGTGTCCTTTGATCTTCCTCCCCTTCAGGATCGTCTGGCCGCTCACGGCTACGCGGCGGTGGAAAACGGTGAAGTCGTGGTTGCCTTGACCTTTCGAAACTTTGTGCGGCCGGAAGCGGCGGCGGAAGCCCTTTTTCGCCAGGTGCTCGCTAAGGAGCTTGCCGTTTCGGACCTTCGCCAGACCGTTCTGTTGAATCCGCATGTGCGGGAAATCGGCTTGGCCTGCCGCACCGGAAAAGTCTTCGTGCACGGATCAGCGCACAACGCCTATGTGCTGGTTGTGCACGCCGGCGCTCATGGGCTGCACGCCGTGGAACTGCAGCTGTTTAAGGAACTCAACCACTGGCGTCAAAACCCCTCCATGGGAATTTTCCCCATGTTTCTTTCGGCCTTGAGCGGGAAACCCGCTCCTTTCGCTCTGGATCCTGTGCCCGTGCTTGTCTTTGATCCCAAGCTTTACGAATACGCTCGAGCGCTGAATCTGGAGGCGTCCTTTGTGCCGGACGCGGCATCACAACCCTCTTCGGCGGATTTAGCGGCTTGGCTTTCGATGGTTCCTCCGCTTCGCGCGACGGTCCCTTTGAATGTTTCCATGAACCTGGAACAAGTGACCGCAGCCCTTTGGCAATCCCTTGTTCGACAGGAAGCCGCCCGTTGGGTTTTTCAAGGAGAGCCTTATGCACTGTCTCGCGAGGTTTTTGGCGGCGCTGTGCATGTGAAACTGAAAACCGCCGATGACGGCACACTTTTTCTTGAAGCGGTC
Source organism: Desulfosoma sp. (assembly GCF_052743555.1). Lineage (NCBI taxonomy): Bacteria > Pseudomonadati > Thermodesulfobacteriota > Syntrophobacteria > Syntrophobacterales > Syntrophobacteraceae > Desulfosoma > Desulfosoma sp. Next base: position 1,875 of record NZ_JBRAHS010000003.1, on the reverse strand, counting down.
CTTCTGGTGGCCATTCGATCCCCGCAAGCGCCCTGGGGGGCGCGGCTGGCCGGAAGTGTTTCGGCGACTGATGGGTTGCCTGAGGCTTCGGTCACCATTCAGGAAGTCCGCATCGTTTCCAGCGCGACACAGGAGATTCGAGCCTCCGCGCTGGTGGACACGGCAGGCGGATTTTCCCTGGCCGCCGCTGAACCTTTTTATCCTCCTTTCACCCCTTACGCATTGGTCGTGGTGGACGCTCAGGGGCAAGAGATTCTTCGCCGTCCTTTGCCCATGAATCTTGACGGCACTTTCGTGGACGTGGTATTGACTATGGACTGATGGAAACGGATCTTCCATGAACTCTGATCGACTGCAAAAGAATCGTTCTTTTCCCAGAATGAGGTCGCCTGTGATGGCCCAGAGCCGTCGTTTCCGTCTTGTTCTCGGTGTTTTTTTGTGCGCCTGGCACTCCTGGATGGCCTGGGGATCGGAAACTCCCAGCCCCGCACCGGATACCATGGTGATCGCTGAAGGTCAGGAAGGCTTTCGCGTGACCCAAAAGGATGTCCAGGACCTGATCGATTTTTTCACCACGCACACCATGTTTCAGACCAACGAAAAAGAATACCGCCGCTACACGGTGCAAACTTTTCTTTTTGCTCGGGAAGCCGAGCGGCTGGGGCTCGTGGCTACCCAGGAAACGCTTCCTCAAGAGCCCATTCCAAAGCAATTGGCTTTGGCCGAGATCTACCTCGCGCACCGCTTACAAAATCTGCAGCTCGAGCCTGAAGCGATCCAGTCCTATTATCGGGCTTTTCCGGAACGGTTTCTTAAGGATTCCGGGGCTGAAAAATGGCGTTCCAACCCTCAGCCCATTCTTACCGAGGACGATCTTCTTCCTTTGGAACAGGTGGCCTCGCAGATTGACGCCTTTATTCGAGGGCAAATGAAAAAGACGGTGGAAGGTGCGGCCTTTCAGGAACTCATGGCCCACTACCAGGTGGTGATGAAATAGGCCAATGCAGCCCATGAATCGCTTACTCCTAGCATGCTTTTTGCTTGTCCTAACAGTCGTCACCAGCTGTGGTGACAGGGGACCGCAGCCCCAGAAATCGACAACCGGCACGTCCCCACGGCTGATCTTTACGGAAGAAGCTTCGGCGGAGGCACACTGGCCGGATGCCCGCCTGCGGCAGGTTTTTACCGAATACTGGAACGCCGCGCTGGAAGGGCGGTGGGAAGACGCTTACCGACAGGAAGCGGATTATGTGCGCCAGCTTGTCTCCAAAGAAAGGTATTTCAAAGTGATGGAATTCATGACGGATCCCAAGAAAGTGAGCGCCTTTGAAGTGGGGGTTCCTCGAGCTCGATCACCCTACTTGTATGAAATTCCGTTGCAGCTCAAAATACCCAGCCCTGCTGAGGGACTTCCCACGCCGGCTCGTTTGGATTATTGGGTCAAGACAGACACGGGATGGTATCACGCCGTCAAGGCGAGTCTTCTGTTTCCCGAGCTGGGGTTTGGTGCGGCAATGCCTGGCCCCCTCGGACCCATTCCCCAAGGAAAGGAGGTGGAAAAGGAAAGCTGAGGAGCATTTTTGTCAGGCACGAGTTTGTGGAAGATGGAACGCGGAGCAACCCTATCGAGGAGGAAATCCATGAAACGTTGTGCTGCCCTTTTGATCGCCGTTGCGGTTCTGGCGGCCGTTCCGGTGATGGCCAAAGATCCGGGCCATGTGAAGATCGCCCCCAACAATAAGGGCGACCTCTTGATTTTCCCCTTTTATTACACGGACAATAGCGGCATCTGGACCAAGCTCACCGTGGTGAACACCTCGGAGACCAATTCCACGGTGGCCAAGGTGGTCATCAAGTCCTGGCAAAGCAGCCAAG
>NZ_JBRAHS010000002.1:221757-224059 GCF_052743555.1 Desulfosoma sp. | reverse complement strand
CAAAGAAAACCCCCATTTGAGCCTCCAAGGCTGACAAACTTGGGTTAGGCTAGAGCCTGGGACAAGAACCCTTTGGCCGACCACAAAAACCAAGCCCCAAAACCCACAAGAAACAGGCCGCAAACCCTCAAAACCCACTGGTAGCTACGATCTTCCAGAAACCGCGTGCCCTTGGTCACCCCCAACGACACTAAACTATACCAAGCAAAATCCGCGGCGATGTGGCCGACAAAAAAGCAGCCCACGCCCCATGGACCAATCCTCATAGCCGCCACCAAGTATCCCAAGCCGATGGTGGCCCACCACAATGTCCAGTAAGGGTTGGCAAGGCTTGCCAGAACGCCCAGCACCACGGGGTGCCGCCCCGAAGCTTCTGTGGACTCGTCGGTGTGCAGATTAAACGAGAGACGGGCGGCACTGCGCACCATGTCAATGCCCATAAACAAAAGAAAGGCCCCTCCACCCAGAGCTATCGCTCCCATGACGGTGGGTTTCCTCAAAAAAGGGCCGAGCCCCAGCACCACAGCCACCACCACGGCAAATTCCAGCACGGCGTGGCCTATCATGAGCCACGGGCCGGCCCGAAATCCGCGTCGCACCGATTCGGTGATGGTGATGGTCAAAAGGGGCCCCGGCATGAGCGCTCCCGAGAGGGCCACGGTAAAGGAACCTGCCCCGATGGCCAGCAATTCCCACATGGTGTCCTGTCCTCGTGCCAATCATGGTTCGATACGCGTCCCCAAAAGCTCCAAAAACTGACGAATCCATGCGGGATGAGCAGGCCAAGCCGGAGCCGTCACCAAGTGGCCGTCCACCACGGCATTAGAGAAGGTGTCATTAACCTCGGCCCAGTAAGCCCCTGCCGCCACCAAATCGGGCTTGACTGCAGGATAGGCCGTGCAGGTGCGGCCTTGGAGCACACCGGCGGCCACAAGCACCTGCTGGCCGTGGCAGATGGAAGCGATGGGCTTTTGTGCTTGGGCAAAATGACGAACGATATCCAAAACTTTCGCGTTCAGACGAATGTATTCCGGAGCCCTTCCGCCGGGTATCACCAATGCGTCATAGTCTTCGGGTCGGATCTCATCAAAGGTGGCGTTGAGTGTGAAGTTATGGCCGGGTTTTTCGCTGTAAGTCTGATCCCCTTCGAAATCGTGGATCGCCGTTCGAACCTTGTCCCCGGCCTTTTTCCCCGGGCACACCGCATGCACTGTATGCCCCACCATTAAAAGCATCTGGAAAGGAACCATCGCCTCATAGTCTTCCACAAAGTCGCCCACAAGCATCAGAATCTTTCTGGCCGGCATAAGATCACTCCTTCTGTAAGGTTACTGAACGTGCTGTGCATCCATTACAACCTGGGAACCTTTTTGCAAACCCGATAGGCCATACCTCCCAGCCATTGTCCGATACAAAACGCCCCGATGAACACGGGTATGGAAGCCAGGCGCCATCCAAGCCCCGATGCGAGTCGCAGGCCGACAACCAGCGGCACGGGAAGGTGGACCGCCAGGAACCATGCCCTCGAAAACCGACGAACACGAGCGCGCCAGTAACCAAACGGCACATTCACTCCAAGCACCAGCACCGCCATGACCGATAGATTGAACGATGCTGGCCAATCAAGCATGCTCAGTCCCCAGGACGAATCTGCCCACGTGCCAAATTTCGAAAGGCCTCTCTCCTGGTGCCATCCTTTTCACCGCGCTGCGCGCCATCGTTTCGGCACGCCGAAGCTGGCCATCACACAGATGTATCGAAGTCCATTGTTGTTCATCGGGGAAATGACGGCAAAACCCGAAGTTCGTAGGACATATATAGCTTGATGCCCTTTTCGGCCACATCCCGTTTCACGATAGGAGAGGTCTGGTACGTGACGAGAACTGGAAAAAACCTCCATACCGGTGATCTGGTGCACCTTTGCCACCGTGACGAGAAACTTGTCCACATCGCCCTTCATGAGGTGCGACTTCGCTTCACCAACAATGTGGACACGCCGCCCATCCACGACACCTGAACCCCAGATATTAACTTCCACATAACGATGGGGGCCCGCTGCAAGCCAGGTGCGTTCCAGCGCCGTCTCCATGGCCATGCCGAAGTCGCGAGCCAACAGGTGCGGTAATGCCCAAATGGCTTCATCTTCCAGACGGTATCCCACCGTATGAGCCAAACCGCCGACCATTTCCCGCGTCTTTTGGTGCTCTTTGGTCAGGACGGCCAGTTTGAGTTCTGTTTTTTTCTGCGCCTCCGCCAGTTCTTCAAGCCGAAGCTCCGTGCGTTTCTGCGCTTCCGCCAGCTC